>NZ_JBGVMC010000144.1:0-11509 GCF_045124615.1 Succinivibrio sp. | reverse complement strand
CTCAATACTAATAATTCAGGTCATTTTTTACATAAAAAATGAACTTTTTGGTAAAATTCAGTCAAAAATTTAGAAATATGCAAAATGACACAAAAAAAATTTATCGTTGGACTCACAGGCGGAATAGCAAGTGGAAAGAGTGCTATAGCAACGCTTTTTAAAAGACTAGGTGTAAACATTGTCGATGCAGATCAGGTTGCAAGAGATGTTGTACAAAAAGGTACAGCTCTACTTGAAAAAATAAGGCTGACATTTGGTGATGAGGTTATTCTTTCTGATGGCACACTTAACAGAAAAAAACTAAGAGAAATTGTTTTTGCAAAAGGTGCTGAGGACAAGCTCAAGACACTAAATGAGCTTATGAGAAACGATATTCAGTCAACAATAAAGAAAAGAATTGATGAAGCTTTAGGTCTATATGTGATAGTCATGGTACCTCTCCTTTTTGAGCATCATCTTGAAAATACAGTAGACAGAATTCTTGTCGTTGATGTTGATGAGAGTTTACAGAAAAAAAGACTCTGCCAGAGAGATAACATAGATCTAGAACTTGCTGAAAACATGATAAAAAATCAGGTTTCAAGAGCTTTTCGATTAGAGCATTGTCATGATTTAATCAAATCAGATGATTCTCCCTTAGATAAAAGGTTCAATGTCGTGTTAAAATTACATAAAATGTACCAGCAAATGGCAGAACAAAAAATTAAGTAAAAAGAGACAGGTGACATGTTTAATTTTGATTTTCCATTAAGCCCAAGAGCAAGAACCTACTTAAAACTTGAGCAGGTTTTTAAAAATGCTGAAAAATGCACTGATTTTAATTCAGAACAACATGTCATGTATTTGCTACGATGCGTTGTTGATTTCATTGATATCGTCGACGGCTCTTCTGCTATCAAGATAGATCTTTTAAAGGATCTAGAAAAATGCGACAGCACTTTAAGACAGTTTGAAACAGATCCTGAATGTGACCTTGTAGTTGTAAATAAACTTCACGATGATATTGCAAAGGCAAAACAGATCCTTGATAACTTTACTAGACAGAGAACTGTTCTTAAAGATGATCCTATCATTGAACTAATCAAACCTCGTTTCATGACTCCTGGCGGTCTTAACTGTTTTGATACTCCTATGTTCACCTACTGGCTGTCACTTAATGAAAAAGAAAAGCATGACAGAGCTACAAACTGGTTACATGAATTTGACTGTATCAGAGTTCCTGTATATACAATTTTATATATCTGGAGATTATGTGCAAACTTATCTGACAGAGTTGCAAAATCAGGCTTCATGCAGGAAAGTGCAGACACCTGTGATCTGATTAATATTCAGTACTCTAAGGATGTTGCTGCCTACCCTGTTGTCAGTGGTTTCCAGTCAAGAGTAAACATAAGATTTTTACCTTTTGAAAAGGGTACTCCTGTTGGAGATATTCCTTTTAAAATTGCTTACATCAAGAGTTCATTAGAACAGTAATACACTATGAGTCTTAAGGATCTTCTGCCAGATGGCACTTATGATGAGATTGTAAGAGAAGCAAAAAACAACTCTTGCCAAAAAGACTCATCTGTTATAAAAACAAGATGTCCTATGTGCAAGAAAGAGATTGTTTATGACGTTAACAATCCTTTCAGACCATTCTGTTCTGAAAAATGCAGAATTCTTGATCTTGGAGAATGGGCGTCAAATCACCGAGTAATAAAAGGCAATAGTGTACTTGATGATGAAGATGCAGATCTGATAGATAGATCAGATACACCAAGATACAATCAGAAAGAAAACGATTAAAGGAAAATATTCATAAGTGTCTAAATTACACTATGCAAAACTAGCATTAGCAGTTGCTGCTGCCATTTCAGCTGGTATTACCTACGCACAAGAAGATGTTTCTAAAAAGGATGCATCCTATAACATTACTACTAAGAAAATTGTAAGTAATGAAGATCCTTCATTAAAACTGATGGAATTCTCAAAGAAAACCATCGACACTATGAATACAGAAACCTCAAAGGAATTCATGAGAAATGAAACTGTTCTCAATGTTTCAACATTCCCGATGAAACTTCTTCAGAATGTTTCAAAAACAAACTGGAAGCCAAATCCAAGTAGACCTATTGCCAAAAGAGATATGGCCTGCTACTTTGAGGTTCCAAGCTACAGAGAACCAAAGTCTTATGACGTCAATACAACTCCAATTAATATTGAAGCTGATGACGTTGAAGGAAAAATTGTCGGCAAGGACGAGTTGCTTATATACAAAGGCAATGTTATCGTAACTCAAGGCGATAAACAGATTATTTCAGATAAGGCCGAGTACAGCAGTATTTCAAAATCAATCAAAACTATCGGAAGTACTCTTTTAAGTGCTCCTGAGTATACCGTAACCACTACAGATGGTGCTGAACACAATATGGAAAAGAAAACTGTAAAGTTTTCTAATTCCAAATATGTAATGAACGGCTCTGTATACAACGGTACTGCAGATGAATTTGAAAGCAACGATGCTGATGGAACAAAGATCCTAAAAGGTGCTACTCTGTCTGCCTGCCCAATATCAAAGCAAAGCTGGCACATCTACTCATCTTCAATAGAAATTGACAAGGATTCATCATTTGGATCATCTTGGAATGACGTGCTGTTTTTAGGTAAGGTACCTGTTTTCTATACACCTTATGCAAACTTTCCTATCACAAACAAACGTAGATCTGGTTTACTCCCTATTGAAATCGGATACACATCAGGAAAGGGCTTGTCATATGAATTACCTATCTATCTGAATCTTGCAACAAATTATGATGCAACAGTTACTCCAAGCCATGATGCAAAACGTGGTGATTACTACACTCTTGAGCTAAGAGATATGCCATTTAAGAATCTTAATGGTCTAATTGAGGGTACAGTATATACAAATGACAAAAAATACAATCAGACAAGAGAAGAAGAAGGTAAAAGTGCTGTAAAAAGATTCTTGTTAAAGATTGAACAGAATCTGTCTCTTCTAGAAAATGATCTGAATGTAAGACTTGATTACTCAAAAGTTAGAAATGACGATTATACCTATCTGTCAGATATCAGTCAGGAAGATGTAGCTATTACAGACTCATCCCTAGTTCAGAGTCTGTCAGGTAACTATATTCAGGATAAATTTGATATACGTGCTGAAATCAGAAGATATCAGAATATGTTTTCTGTATACAGCGTATCAAGTTATAAGCCATTTGCACTTGAACCTCAGGTTTCTCTGAGCGGTTATGACACATACGGTCCATTCTCTTTCAGACTTGATTCAGAAGTTACAAAATTCACACTAGATAAAGTCAGGGACGACAGAAGCAATAAGCTTCAGTTTTTAAGAACCCATGCTGAACCTTCTGTTCAATATCATATTTATGATGGATACGGAACAACTCTTCAGATTGGAGGTCGCTACTTCATTACACATTATGATCAAAGCGATCTATCTGAATTACCTGAAAGATATCAAACAAGACTTGGATATTTGAATCATGAGGATTCTATAACAAGATCTCTTTATCATATAGAGGCTAAGGCAAAGACTACTTTAGAAAGAAAGATTCTGGATATGCGTCATACCCAGACTCTTGAACCTGAACTGAAATATAACTATATCCCTTATAAAAATCAGGATAATATTGCGTTGTTTGATACAACAAGCAGATATGATGATTACTATACTCTGTTCAGTTACAGGAAATATGCAGGCTTAGACAGAATTGCAAACGTAAATGCTGTCACTGCTGGCTTTACTACAAGAATTCTTGATCCTCATGACAAGGAAAAATTCAGATTCAGTATTGCTCAGGCATTCAACTTTGAAGATAACAAGGTAAAACTTTATCAGACACAGAATCTGAGAAATGAGCCACATACTCCGATTGAAGCTTCAATGGATGCTCAGCCTGTTGAACAGATCAGATTCCATATTGCATCACAATATGACCCTGATAAAGATGTTCTGAGAAACTTCAATACAACAATTAATTTTAAAAATCAGGACAACCTGACTTTAGGTACATCCTATCGTTACTATAGACTTGGAAACTATCACGTATCAAAGCTGACTCCTGTTGATGTAAGACAAATTGGCTTTGACATGTCTGTTCCTCTTTCACATGACTATAAAATCTTCGGTGCTGTATACCGCGATCTTGAACAAAAATACAATATCGACAAAAAAATAGGTATCAAATACGAAGACTGCTGTTTTGCAATCAGCCTGCTCTATGAAAGCTATATGGCGATGGACTGGAAGAACCTGGTTCACAATCAGGACAAATTCTTTGGTATTCAGTTCGAATTTAAAGGACTTTATACTGTCAAGGCTAAGGGTATTTCAGATCCTAACGGAACAGGTACTCATTATCTACCTTCATTAGATTTAACAAACCTTAATCAATAAGGCATAAGGTATAAAACATGATCAAAAATAATAGAATAATAAAATCGCTGACTGTAGCTCTAGCTTTAGCTTCATATGCATTAGGTAGTGCAAAAGCTGTTGAAAATACAGATGTACAAAATCAGGTTCTAGACTCGACTGCTGCCGTTGTAAATAACGGTATCATCACTGAAAATGAACTTAATGCCATGGTTGCAAGCATTGAGGAAAAATACAAGAATCATGGAGCAAATGTTGATCCAATTGATATAAGACGACAGGCTCTCCAGGCCCTGATTACAAGAAGTATTATTCTCCAGATGGCTGCAAATGGTGGTATGAGAATCACTGATATGCAGCTTGATTCTACCTTAGAACAGTCTGCTTTAAGATCAAATACCAGCGTTGAACAGATTTTAAAAGGCTATGGCAACATCTCAACTGCCGCAGCCCGTGAAAAGTTCAAGGAAGACTACGTTATCAATGAGGTAAGACGTAATTCTGTTGCTCAGAGAGTTCATATTTCTCCATCTGAAATTGAATCTCTTGCAAAAGCTTTAAAATCTCGTGGCGGTGTAGAACCTCAGTATCACATTGCTCAGATCATCATTCCAATGTCATCAAACCCATCTGACAATGAATATATCAGAATTCAGAATGAAGCAAAAAAAGCTCTAAAGGAAGCAAAAGCAGGAGTAAATTTTGATGAAATTGCAGCTAAATATGCTGTTAACGAGAATAACTCTGACTTTGGCTATATTCCTGAAAGCTCTGTACCGCTCCCATTCTTACCAGCTGTAGTTTCTGCAAAACCAGGTGATGTTGTAGGTCCTTTCAGATCTGCTATCGGTATGCACATCATCAAGGTTTATGATGTTTCTCATTCAGCAGCAAGACCTATCAAAACCTATGACAGCGCTCATATTCTAATCAAAACTTCAATTATCTTCTCTGATGAGGCTGCTGTTGCAAAGCTAAAATCAATTCTTGATGACATCAAAGCAGGCAAGATTAGCTTTGAAGAAGCTGCTAAAAAATACTCTGAAGATCCTGGCTCTGCTGTTAATGGCGGTAACCTAGGTTATGCTACTGCACAGACTTACGATCCTGGCTTTGCTAAAGGTCTAGAATCACTAAAGGTAGGTCAGATTGGTGGACCATTCAAATCATCTTTCGGCTGGCACCTTATCTACCTTAAGAATACAAAAATCGATAGAGAATCTCTTGATGTTTTCAAACAGAAAGCTCAGGAACTTCTATTTGACAGAGAATATCAAGAAGCTCTGCTCTCATGGGAAAGAAGTATACGTGAACTTGCATATATTCACATTCTTGACCCAATCCTGTTAAAAGCAGGTGTATCTCTTGAGAATGATCCTTCACAGAAGAATCAGACTCTTGAAATCCATGACGATCAGAATTCTCAGGAACTTTCAAAAGACGCTAAATTTGTTGACTAATGAATACACGTATTGCAATTACATCCGGTGAGCCTTCAGGTATCGGACCTGAGCTCATGTATCATCTTTCAAAACTTGAATTTGAGGATATACAGTTTGTTGTTTTAGGTGACAGAAAACTGATAGAAAAAAGAGCATCATTATATGGTAGCGATTTTACTATCAGTGAATATGATAAAGACAGATTTGAACCACAAAGAATAGGTAATATCTGTGTTATGGATATTCCTCTGAATGTAGAATCTGTTGCAGGTCATATGGACTCAAGAAACGCTAAGTATGTCATCAATCTGTTAAAAACAGCGTCTGACGGATGCATAAGCAGGGAATTTAAAGGTATTGTAACAGGTCCTATTAGTAAGGCTGTTATTACTGAAGTTATTCCTGACTTTACAGGTCATACCGAATATTTTCAGAACCTTACCAACACAAAAAAGGTTGTGATGATGTTAGGTTGCGACAAATTCAATGTAGCTCTTGCAACTACTCATCTTCCTATCAAGGATATAAGCAAGGCTATCACAAAAGAGCTTCTCTTTGAGATTGTTACAATTTTAAACCATGATCTGAAAACTAAATTCGGAATAAAGAAGCCTCATATCATAAGCTCCGGACTTAACCCTCATGCAGGTGAGGACGGACACCTTGGAACAGAAGAGCTTGATACCATTATTCCTGCATTTAATGAATTAAGAGAAAAAGGTATCGATATAGAAGGACCTCTTCCTGCAGATACCATGTTCCAAGATAAATTTATTGAGCGTGCAGACGCTTTTCTAACCATGTATCACGATCAGGGACTTCCAGTGCTGAAGTACGCAGGTTTTGATTCAGGTTTCAATACAACATTAGGACTCCCATATATAAGAACATCTGTTGATCACGGAACTGCTCTTGATCTTGCAGGTAAAGGTATCGCTGATGCCGGTTCTTTAATCTGTGCAATTAACCTTGCAGCTAACATGGCAAGAAGAAGTATTCAGGAGTAAATATGGCACTGCCACCAGTACATATGAAAGCTCGTAAGCGCTTTGGTCAGAACTTTCTAGTAAACGACCATATCATCGGTCAGATAGTTGATGCAATTAATCCAAAAGAAGGTGAATTTCTCGTTGAAATTGGACCTGGTCATGCTGCATTAACAAGACCTGTACTTGAAAGAGCAAAAAAATTAACAGCTATCGAGCTTGACCGTGACCTTGTTGAGATCTTAAAGCATGATCCTTTCTTAAAAGGACTTACCATCATTGAGGGTGATGCTCTTAAAGTAGAATTTGATAAACTTGAAGGTGCTGGTAATTTAAGAGTTTTTGGAAATCTTCCATACAACATCACATCACCTATCATTTTCCATCTTCTGTCTCAAAAAGGCATTACAGATATGCATTTCATGCTGCAAAAGGAAGTGGTAGAACGTCTTGCAGCTGCACCTAATTCAAAGGATTACGGCAGACTTACTGTAATGACACAGTTTCATGCTCAGGTAATTCCTATGCTTATTGTGCCTCCTTCAGCTTTCAGACCTGCACCTAAGGTTGTATCTGCAGTTGTAAGATTAAAGCCAAAGGACTTATCTGACGAGCAGAGAGCTTTAGTGCCATATTTAAACAACATTACAACTACCGCATTTTCAGCTAGAAGAAAGACCATTAGAAACTCACTGTCTAAATTCTTTACAGAGCAGGAACTAAACAGTTTTGGTCTTGATCCTGTATTAAGAGCTGAAAATATCAGTGTTGAAAAATATGTAGAACTTGCTACGGCTTTAAAACTGAGAGATAAAATCTAATGGCTAATGATGCAATCTTCAAGCTTCTAGAAAGAAACGAAGATATCTTCAAGGACAGAGAAATTCTCCTTACAGGAGATCTTCTTGATAATGCCCTACTGACTTTTATTAAATATGCAAAAAAAGCTGTTGTGGTTACAGATAACTATGTGACATTTAAAGCAATGGCTGCCATGGTTGGAAAGAGTGCTAGCGACGAGTGTGAACAGTGTATTGAATACAAACACCTAAAACTAATATTCGGCACTGATGAATATGCAAAAATGCAATTTGACAGTGTTGATACACTTGTTGTTGTTCTTTCTAAAAACAAAAATCAAACAGTCAGAATATTAAATTCATACAAAGAAAAATTAAAAGCAGGCTCATTTATCTATACAGCAGGTTCAAATGACGGTGGAGCTAAAAGTGCTGATACTCTGTTAAAAGTTGCAGGTCCCGTCAGAAAAGTCGATCTTGCAAGAAAATGTACTCTCTTTAAAGCCATTTATGAAAATGATTTTTCAACCTACAAAAAGCCTGAAAATATAAATGTTGAAGTTGGATCTTTTGAAGCTCAGTTAAAACAAGATCCTAACGTATTTTCTACAGAAAAACTTGATAACGGAACTGCTCTTTTACTTGAAAGCATGGTCGATGTTATCCCTCAGGGAAATGCTCTTGATTTAGCATGTGGTTGTGGTGTTGTAGGTATTTTCTTATCTAAGCTTGGATTTAAGAATGTTACAAGTACAGATGTATCAGCTTGTGCTCTTTCTCTTACAAAAGAGAATGCAAAGCTAAACAATATTGATGATCTGTATACAGTGCCATCTGATATGCTAAGCAATCTTAAAGAATACTCTTTAATAGCAGTAAATCCACCATTTCATATTGGTCTTGATACAAGCACTGCTCCAACAATAAGTATGATTTTAGATGCTCCTAAGCATTTAAAAGAAGGTGGTGCTATGTACCTTGTGGCTAATGCACATCTTGGATATGAAAAAATCATCAATGATGCATTTGGAAATGTTCAGATAATGAAAAGAACACCTTCTTTCATTGTTTATAAAGCGTTGAAAAATACACAATAGTTTTTATCGCATTTATTAAGATTCAATGAAAAATCTAAAAAAGGGACGATTCAATGGACCGTCCCTTTATAATTCTCTAATTAAGATTAAGACTGAGATGAAACTTCGTTTACAAGCTCTTTTCCTTCAAAGTAGTCTTTAACATTGTGAAGTGTTGTACTTACAATGTTGTGCATAGCTTCCTGTGTAAAGAATGCTTGATGTGA
Organism: Succinivibrio sp.; assembly: GCF_045124615.1. Lineage (NCBI taxonomy): Bacteria > Pseudomonadati > Pseudomonadota > Gammaproteobacteria > Aeromonadales > Succinivibrionaceae > Succinivibrio > Succinivibrio sp. Next base: position 2,579 of record NZ_JBGVMC010000144.1, on the reverse strand, counting down.
AGTGATTAGCACGTTGTTAAGGCTCATTAAACGGCTTAAGTTATCATCAGTAATGATCTGATCTGAACGATCCTGATAGAAGTAATCGTGCTCTTCTTCATAAACATCAAGACCAGCAGCACCAATTTTTCCACTCTTAAGACCATTTACTAAATCTTCAGAATTGATTAAGGGACCACGACCTGTATTGATGATCATTACTCCATCTTTCATCTTGGCAATTGAATCTTTGTTAATGAGATATTTGTTTTCCTGAGTCAAAGGACAGTTTAGGGAAATAATGTCTGATTTTGCATATAACTCATCTAAGGATACGTACTTGATGCCAGATTTCTTCTCGTACTCCTTATCCTCAAAAACATCATAGGCAAGAACATTAATTCCAAAGCCCTGAAGGATGCCGATTAATACTCTGGCAATCTTTCCTGTTCCAATAACACCTGCAGTCTTACCGTATAAATCAAAACCCATTAAACCATGCAGAGCGAAATTACCATCACGTGTACGTGAATATGCTCTATGGGTCTTTCTGTTAAGGGTTAAAATCAAAGCAATAACATGCTCAGCAATAGCATGTGGTGAATAAGCAGGAACTCTTACAACTCTGATACCAAACTCTTTAGCACTTGCTAGATCAACATTATTAAAACCAGCACAGCGTAAAGCTAAAATCTCTACATTGTTTTCCTTTAACTTCTTTAATACTTCACGATCTGCTCTATCGTTAACAAAGATACATACAGCCTTTGCACCGTGAGTTTCATCTGCATTGTGAAGATCAAGGAATGATCTATGATAAATAAGGTCAAAACCTAGATTTTCCTGCTTGTTAAGATCGGTGAATGCATGTCTGTCGTAGCTGTGAGTTCCGAAAAATACTATCTTGTTATTTTCCATTTTATTTGCCTCAGGTAGAAGATGATTTTTTTCCTTTTATAAGTTAATTTTAAATTAAAACTTGATCACGATCAAAAAAAATAATTATAGAAAAATCAGGATCTTTTTTGGAGCATTTAGCATTCTTATGCGATTTATAATGCAATTTTCATAAAACACCTACAAATGATAGGAAAATTGAACAAATTTTTTCACGTCTTTTTAAGCCATAGTACGCAATTATAGAAATTAACATGAAATACTCAGCAAAAATGGGAATTTTTCTGTTACTTTGAATAACAAAAATTAAAAACGACATCTGACAGAACGGCTTTTATATCATATTCTTCAAATTAGGCTCATGATTATTTAGTTAATAATTAAATACAAATACTAAAGCCTCATAATGATCAGATTGCCCGTTCAAAGAAGGACTACAGATATTAGTTTTTTAATAATCGACACAATATAAGGATAGAAGAATGTCCGGAGTACTTGGAATGATTTTAGCTGGTGGTGAAGGTACAAGACTTATGCCACTGACCGAAAGCAGATCTAAACCTGCCGTTCCTTTTGGAGGCAGTTACAGAATTCTTGACTTTGTAATGAACAACTTTGTCAACTCAGGCATTATTAAAATATTTGTAATAACTCAGTACAAATCGCAGTCTTTGCAGATGCATCTGAAAAAAGGTTGGCAGGTAAGTGGTATCACAGGAGCTTTTATCGATGCCCTTCCCGCTCAGATGAGAGTCTCCAGAGAATGGTATCAGGGTACTGCCGATGCTGTTTATCAAAATCTTACATTCTTAAAAGAACAGTTCCCAGAACATGTATGCATCTTCGGATCTGACCATATATATAAAATGGATATCAGAAAAATGCTGACATTCCATAAGGAAAAGAATGCAACTCTTACTGTTTCTGCAATAAAAATGAAAGCTGAGGACTGCTCTGGCAAATTCGGTATTATTGAAGTAGATGAAAACTGGAAAATGGTTGGATTTGAAGAAAAACCAAGAGTTCCAAAAGAGATACCAAATGATCCTGGATATTGCCTAGTTTCAATGGGAAACTATATCTTTAAAGCAGATCCTCTTTGCTCTATCTTAGTTGAAGACAATGAGAACAGACTTTCAAGCCATGATTTTGGTAAGGACATTATTCCTAAACTGTATCCTAATGATGAAGTTTATGTTTATGACTTCAGCTCAGTCATTCTAGACGGAGAAAACAAAAGCGGTTACTGGAGAGATGTTGGCTCAATTGATAGCTATTATGAGGCACATATGGATCTTTTAGGAACAACGCCAAAATTCAACCTACAGAATCCTAAATGGCCATTGCATACATTCTATCCTCCACTACCGCCAGCTGACTTTACAGATACTGATGAAAATCAGTCTCATGTTTCTATGTCACTGATTTCGGCAGGTTGCAGAATAAATGGTGCAGCAATCAACAAATCAGTGCTTGGATTCAGATGTCAGGCTCTTGATGGTGCAAGTGTTGATGGTTGCGTGCTTGTAGGAGACAATATTATCGGAGCTGGAGCAAAAATTAGAAATGCTATTTTAGACAGATATGTACAGGTCGCTCCTAATTTTACTATTGGTTATGATTATCAAAAAGATATACATCTGTTGCAAAAACACGAAAAAACGGATGTAAGGATCTCTGAAAATGGCATAATTGTAATACCA
>NZ_JBGVMC010000143.1:0-4027 GCF_045124615.1 Succinivibrio sp. | reverse complement strand
AGCTTCTAACAGAATTGCTCACTCTTGTTAGTAGAAAAGCAGTTCTTGCTTTACTCTTTTCTTTGCTCAATTTCAAAAAGGTTCTCTAATACTCTACGATATCTACCTTCAAACCTTATGTTGAGTCATATGTCAATTTAGCTTTATGCCTTATGTGATAAAGGTTTTTATGTGAAAATTGTGAGGTTTGTATAATTCTATTCTATGATTGATACTGTAAAATTCTTAAATGAGGGTATGTGTAAATAAATAGAATAGGAGAACTAAATGATCTATGGAGCTCAAATAGTAGCCTTAATCTTGGTTCTCTTTGTTGCAATTGAATTCTTCCAGTACAGACGCTTAAGGATCCTTTCTACAAAACTGTTCGAAGAATATATTATTTTCTCAATTATCGATATCATTCTTGAAATATCCTGTATTTATGCTGTTTATCATGCAGATGTCTTCTCAATGAAAATGACCAGATTCCTGCATCAGTTGTATATATTTACAATGATGCTGCTGTCTTTTTATATATATGTTTATATCGATATCAAATGTAAAGTTGCAAAAAACTATAATGTAATTCAGTTTTCCCTAAGAGCAGTTCCCCTTGTTTTAGGCTTATTTGCAGTATTGTATGGAGATATCTTCTACCATGTAGGTAAAGATGGACTCAATACATTCGGTTCAATGGTTAACTGCACATATGTGGTTATAATCAGCTATTTTATACTTTGCCTTATCTCAGTTTTACGATCAGAGCGTCGACAGAAGACTTCTATAAGATTTGATTTGGTCTTTGCTCTTTGTACTGTATTCTCTCTGATCTTAATTAAGTTCTTTATTCCTCAGGTTACACTAGTTTGCCTTGTTGTAGCTATTACTGTTCTATATGTATATAACGCTTTTGAGAATTCAAAAGAATATACAGATAAGGACATTCAAAGAATGTTCTCAAGATATTCTTTTGATATGTCTGTAAGAGATCTTTTTGCTGAAAAGAAGCAATTTTATGTTGTTACTTTTGCTCTTCAGAATGTAGATGCAATTAAAAACAACTTCTCTCAAAAGACCTGTATAGACTGTATTGAGGGTGCTGTAAAAACCATTCCTGATTTTAAAAACAGAAACCTGTTCAGAACCTTTGAATATGGATTTAGTTTCATTATTTTTGATGAAACAGAGATTAACGAGTGGGCGTCAAAATATAAGGTATCAGACAAGAGTCTTGCTATTCCTAATGTGCCTATTTCTCCATCATTCTCAGTATTTGCAATTGAGTGTCCTAAATTATGTAAAAACCTAGAAGAGCTTATTCCTATTATGTTCTTCTGTAGAAACCAGTCAGATACACAGACTGATCATTCTGTAATGATGGTAAATCTTGATACAGTAAATAAGAAGAATTATCTTCAGTCTGTTGAAAAGCTTGTTCAGAAAGCTGTATATGAAGATGGTTTCTATGTTGTATATCAACCAATTATTAATACTGCTACAGGAAAGTGTGAGTCAGCTGAAGCTTTAGTTCGACTCAAAGATACAACTACTCTTGGTTTTATCTCTCCTGAGGTATTTATTCCAATAGCAGAAAAGCAGGGCTTAATTGGAAAATTAGGCGATCAGGTATTTTATAAAGTCTGCAGATATATAAGAGATTCTCACCTAAAAGAGCGCGGTATTAAATATATTGAAGTAAATCTGTCAGGTCTTCAGATTTCTGATCCTGATATTCCATATACCCTTCATCAGAAGGTAAAGAGTTTTGGTATCGATCCTAGCATGATAAACCTTGAAATTACTGAAACAGCAATGGTTCAGTCAGGTAAGATTGTGCTTGATAATATGGAAAAGTTAAAAGGCTTTGGCTATAAGTTTTCCATGGATGATTTTGGTACTGGATATTCTAATTTCCATCAGATTGCTTCTATCAAATACGATCTGATTAAGATTGATAAGTCATTGATTTGGCCAGCCTTTGAAGAAGGAAATATTCAGGCTCAGACCATTCTATTTGGCTGTATCAAGATGATGCATACATTAGGTTTATCTATTGTGGCTGAAGGTATTGAGACTGCATCTCAGGCAGAAGAGCTAAGAGCTCATGGTGTAGAATTCCTGCAAGGATACTACTACTCAAAACCTATCCCTGAAGATGAATTCTTGCAGTTTATTGAAAGACACAATCAGACTGTCGATGAACTGTATGTATCATTGCTTGATGTTACAATAGACATTAATCCTACTCCTGCAAATTAAACTAATCAGAAGATAAGAGTAAAAAAGAGCAGAGAAGAGTATAGAGTCTATAGACTAAAAGACCTTGATAAAATCAAGGTCTTAATATCAGTATAAAAGTCTTTTCCTACCTACTGTTATGGCTCTAGACCATTATTCTCAAGAAGGATCTCTCTTTCAAATACTCTTTCACAGTAGCGGCACTTCATAAGAACCTTGCCGTTTTCATCTGTTGTGATCTTAAAGCGTGGTGTTGCATCGTCCTCTTCATTGGTGATGCAGTTGCTGTTAGGGCACTTGAAAACACCAACAGATTCATGAGGAAGACGTAGTTTGTACTTGTCTACTACCTTGAAATCCTTAATGTGATTGATAGTAGCATTAGGAGCAAGTACAGCAATCTGCTCTGTCTGAGCAGGTGAAAACTCAACATCAGAAATCTTGATGATATCTTTCTTGCCAAGATCACCTGATCTTAAATTGAAACCAACTGTTAACTGATTGTTCTTTCCTAAGAATTTGAACATTCTGATGATATTGATTGCCTGACCAGGAGCAATATGATCAATAACAGTTCCGTTTGCAATAGCCTCAACTAGGAGCTTTGACTTATTGTTATCAATATGTGCGTTAGACATCTTAAATCTCCTTATTAAGAACTAATGATAGGATAGCTTCACGAGCAAATACACCGTTTGCTGCCTGATTGAAGTAATAGGCATATGGTGTCTTGTCAACTGATGTTACGATTTCGTCGATGCGTGGTAGTGGATGTAAGATCTTCATATTTTCACGTGCATTAACTAAAACATCAGGTGTTAAAATAAACTTTGATTTAAGATGCTGATACTCAGTTTCATCAAATCTTTCTTTCTGAACGCGGGTCATGTAAAGGATATCCACATTTGGAATAACCTCTTCTAAAGTCTCATGAACAGAGAAGGTAATGCCTCTTGCAGTTAAATCGTTAAGGATATACTGTGGCATTGCAAGTGACTCTGGGGATACAAGATAAATTCTTGCATTATATAAAGATAAAGCCTCAGCAAGAGAATGAACGGTTCTTCCGTACTTTAAGTCACCAACAAAGGCGATTGAAATATCCTCTAATCTGCCCTGAGTTTCTTTAATGCTGAATAAATCAAGCATGGTCTGTGAAGGGTGCTGGTTTGAACCGTCACCTGCGTTGATAACAGGTACAGGAGATATATCTGCAGCTAGCCTTGCTGCACCTTCTTTATTGTGTCTAATAACAAGAGCATCTGCATATGAGGTGATGATCCTCATTGAATCACAGAATGTTTCACCTTTCTTTCCTAATGATGTGTTTGATGCATCAGAGAAACCGATAACTCTACCGCCTAATCTTTGAATTGCAGTTTCAAAAGACAGTCTTGTTCTTGTAGAACCTTCAAAGAAGGTAACACCGATAAGTTTGTCTTTTAATAAATCGTTTCTTGGATTTTTCTTTAAATCGAAAGCTGTTTTTAAAATAAGCTCGATGTGTTCTTTGGAAAACTCAGATATTGAGATGATATCTTTTTGGAAAAGTGGATTGGTCATATTTTGTCCCTTGCTCGGATTGATATCGATAAGAACTGGGACGCAGATGCCTTTTCAGGAGCATATTGCGTTTTTATTCTGTTCCTGAAAGCTACATTATACACTTTAAAAAAAGAAAGTGGCGATCTATATTTTTCATGTGTGCTCTTGACAGCACTCTTTGCAGGGCGTACGCATGAATTGACTAAAAAATACTTTGTGATACAAGGATCAAAGTGCTAAATAAGTTCATGAATAAGTGTGA
>NZ_JBGVMC010000142.1:0-11114 GCF_045124615.1 Succinivibrio sp. | reverse complement strand
CACCCTTGCATCAACTAACGAGCAGAACATCATAAGACATGAGTGTTATGAAGAACTTTCAGATCAGTTAATCTCAAGAATCAACTATCTTGGAAAACAGACAGATCCAAACTCTCCTGATCTGACTGTTGCCGAGCTGTTACTTGCAGAAGGTGAGAACAACTCCGATATCGTCATAGAAAAGGGTGGTAATCTTACCTTATACGAAGCTCTGACAGAACAGGATAATAAAGAAAGAGAGAACGCAAGTAGCGTTTCATTAAACGAACTTAACAACGGTTCAAAAATTTTAAATTCACAAGGCTCATATCGTCTTCCAAAAACCAGAGTCAATCTGCCACATCAGGCCCCTGAACTTGATGATTCATCCTTATAACCGAGGTTAGAATGCCTAATCAGCCACTTGCACCGGTATATATCATTTCAAGTGATGATCCTTTTTTAAAAAAGGAGCGTTCTGATGCATTAGTAAGGCAGGCTAGAGCTACACTCAATGATCCTGTTCTTATGGTATTTACTCAACAGGATTTTGGCACAAGCGGCAAAGCTAACCTTTCAATGCTTGAAAATGAATTGCTAGATCCTGGTCTGTTTGGTGGAGACAGAATCATAAAAATCTACCTTGGTGAATTAAAATCAATTGCAAATCAGGTTCTTACTCTATTAGGTTCAAGATCAAGACCTGGAGTTGTATGCATTGTCGAAACAGGAAGAATAACCAAAAAGCTAGCTGATGCTAAGGCTCTTGATTATTCAACTGCAAGTGCAAAAGATAAGGATAAGGCTACAACAGAAAAAGCTCTTGGATTTGTCAAAGGAATTGGCGGTAGTATCGAGGTTATATATCCGCCCGACGAGAATAAATTTCCTGCATGGATTATAAGTAAGGCTTCTGAGTTAGGTCTTACAATGAATAGAGATGCAGTGGATTTTTTGAGAATTGCCTTTGACGGAAATCTAGGTGCAATCATCCAGTTTTTTGAAATCATCTGTGTACAGTATCCAGGAGCAAACGTTACTTTGCAGATGGTGGAAAGTTTCCTTGAAGAGGATACAAGACATTCTGGTTTTGATTTTATAAATAATGTTTTAAAACCTGATTCATACAAGGCAATAGCTGTATTACACTCACTTATGGAATCAGGTCCTCAGAGTGTTGTAACTCTTTCTGGAATTATTCAGTCTTCTGACAAGAGTTTAAAGGCTGTAGCTGCACTTAAAAATGATAAGTCATTTTTAAATTCAAATCCTTCTTTCATACAGAAGCAGTCCTATTTCAGAAATCTTGAAATATACCTTCCTGCAACCTACGATTTCATCATCAAGGCTGCAAGACTTATGAATAACGATCTGTACAGTTACCTTGTACAGGAACTGTCATTAGCATCAAAAGCTCTGTCTGCCTTCAATGAGAACGAAGCTGTTCTTCATCTAGAAAATATGGCAGCATCCGTTCAGAACAGTGCAGTAAGATCTCTTAGGAGTCTGTAGTGCATATTGGTATATTAGGTGGCTCTTTCAATCCACTTCACAACGATCATATTGAGCTTTTGAACTATATATACAAAAAGCTTAGTCTTGACCGTTTTATTCTAATTCCTAATGCTCTACCCCCTCACAAAACAACCTGTCATGTTTCCTTTAAAGACAGAGTGGATATGATAAATGAAACTGTTGCAAACTTACCTTATATAACTGTAAGCATGGTAGAACAGGACGACAGCATACCTCATTACAGTTTTGATACTATCAGTGAATTAAAGCAGCAGTTTAAAAATGATTCTCTGTACTTTTGCATGGGAATGGATTCATTCAATTATCTTGATAAATGGTACAAGGGTCTGCAGATCCCTGATCTTTGTAACCTTGTTGTAACCGACAGAACAGGTTACAGTATTGAACGGTCTAACAGTGCCGTTACAGAGAAATTATCCGACAGAATAGTAAAGCTTGAAGGAAAAATAGATGATTTGTCTGATATGAAAAAAATCAGTGAGATAAAGAGTTTGGAACAACCTAAAATCATTTATCTTAAAAAAGAATTTACTGATATATCTTCAAGTAAAATTCGAGATATTTTTAAAGATTTTTATAAAAAATACAGTATTTCTTTGCAGAATTTTGAAAATTTTAAAGAATTTGACAGCAATTTTTATGTTATGCAGCATCTTCCTGAAAGCATAACACGTTATATTTTGGAAAACAGACTTTATGCAGACTGAAAATCATAATACAGAAAATCTATTAGACAGATGCCTTTCAATTCTTTCAGACAGCAAAGCACATGACATCGTCAATATTGATGTTTCAAAGGCAAGCTCTCTTTGTGATAACGCCGTTATCTGCACAGGAACATCAAACCGACATGTAAGTGCTATTGCAAAAAGACTAGAAGACAAACTGTACGAGTTTGGCTACAAACATATTACACTCTCAGGAGAACAGACCGGCGAATGGGTTATTGCAGATCTTGGTGAGGTAATGGTTCATATCATGCAAGATGAGGTAAGACGCAGATACGAGCTTGACGATCTGTTCAACTGTATGGCACTTGGAGAAGCCTAATGAAAATTATTCTTCTTGCTGTAGGTACAAAAATGCCATCATGGGTAACCACAGCGTTTGAGGATTATCAGAAAAGATTTCCAAAAGAAATGAAATTTGAACTTCAGGAGATCCCACCTTGCAAGAGATTTTCTAAAGGCTCAGAAGAAAAAGCCAAGGAAGCTGAAGCAAAACTCATTTTAGAGGCCATTCCAAAAAAGGCCTATATCATTGCCCTTGATGAGCGTGGAAAACAGTACACTTCCATTGAGCTTTCAAAAAAGGTAGGCCAATGGCAGCAACTTGGCTGTGATGTGGTTTTACTTGTCGGAGGACCTAATGGTCTAACTGATGAAATCAGAGAAAAAGCAAATGAACTGTGGTCATTATCAAAACTTACTCTTCCACATCCATTAGTCAGAGTTTTCCTGATTGAAACTGTTTATAGAGGTTATTCTATCTTTGCAAATCTGCCCTATCATCGAGAATAGAAAAACGCATAGTGACCACTATTGCAAAATATGAGTATGTATGTGAAAAAAATACACTGTTCATAAGTCTTTAATTGTAGAATATACTCTTGAAATAAAAGAAATTTGAATAATCCTCCGCCAAGACAGAAAAAAAATTGTTTCACTTGAATAAGCACAGAAGAGAAAGCGAGCTTTTCAGCTTTAGAAAAAATAAAAAATACCATCAGACACATAATCTGAATGAGAGAAATGAAGAACTTGAAAATGCAGTTTTTCGTTCAAGAGTCTTTGTCTGCTGTGGTATTGCTGTTTTAATGGTGATTATTCTCTTCTGCAATCTTTACTATCTGCAGATCATCTCTTTTAAGGATTATCAGACCAGATCAAATGAAAACCGCATCAAGGTTATGCCTGTAGTTCCTCCAAGAGGAATTATCTATGACAGAAACCATGTGGTATTAGCAGAAAATTCTCCTGTATATCACCTTGTGATGTACCCAAACCGTCAGATTAATACAGAAAAAACAATACGCTCTTTGTCAAATCTTCTTGAGCTTGGGTTATCAGAAAAGGAAATCAAACGCCTTTTATATGAATCAAAAACAAGAAAGAGATTCTCCGGAGTTGAACTTTCAAACTTCCTGACAGAAGAGCAAATTGCTAGTTTTGCTGTAAATTCATACAAATATCCAAACGCCCAGGTTGTGGCAAATCTGAAAAGATTCTACCCATTTGCAGATATAACAACACATACTACAGGTTATGTGTCAAGAATCAACACAAAGGACGTAAAGAAACTTCAAGCGGAAGGAAAACTTGATAACTACGAAGGATCAACCGAAATTGGTAAGCTCGGTATTGAAAAATACTATGAAGATTATCTTCACGGTATGACAGGTTCATCAAAGGTTGAAGTAAACAGCCACGGACAGATCATTAGAACATTAAAGTATGATCCTCCTGAGCCTGGTCGTGATCTGACTCTTACAATCGATATACGTTTACAGTACTATGCTCAGGAAATCTTCGGAAAAATGAAAGGTGCCGTTATCGCCATTGATCCTGCAAACGGTGAAATTCTGGCTATGTACTCAAATCCAAGCTACGATCCTAATCCTTTTGTTCGTGGTATCCGTAATGGAGAATATGCAAGACTTATCAATAACCCAGGACGACCTTTAATTAATCGTGCGACACAAGGTGGCTATGCTCCTGCATCTACAGTTAAGCCTCTTCTTTGTGTAATGGGATTAAATGAAAAACTAATTTCTCCTAATACTCCATTCTTTGGACCTCCATACTTCAAACTTCCAGGTTCAACTCATCAGTTCAGAGACTGGAGAGCATGGGGACACGGATGGATGGATCTGTACAGAGCAATTGAAATATCTGCAGATACATATTTCTACGATCTTGCATACAGAGCTGGTATTAACAGAATTCATGACTATCTGGACAGATTCGGCTTTGGCCGCACAACAGGAGTCGATCTGTACGAAGAATCACTTGGAATTAACCCTTCAAGAGAATGGAAAAGAGCAAGGTTCAATCAGCAGTGGCATTTAGGTGACACTGTTCCTATTGGTATCGGCCAGGGTTACTGGACATCTACTCTTATTCAGCTAGCAAAGGCCCATTCAACCCTTGCAAACCGAGGAGTTACAAGAACACCTCATCTGCTCAAGGAAGTTATCGATCCTTTAACTTCAAAGATAACAAACTACAAGCAGAAAGAATCAAAGGATACTCTCAAGGTTGAAAGTAAGGATTATTTTGATGTATGTGCATCTGGTATGTACCTTGTTGTAAACGGACCTGAAGGAACAGGTAGAAGAGCTTTCTTCGGTGCAAAATATAAAGCTGCAGGCAAATCTGGTACAGCACAGGTTGTATCCATCAAGCAAGGCGAAAAGTACAATGCATCAAAACTAAAGGCTGAGCACAGAGATAACGCTCTGTTCGTTGCATTTGCACCATTTAAGAAACCAAGAATTCTTGTAGCTGTTATCCTTGAAAATGAAGGTGGTGGCTCTACAAAAGCAGCTCCTATTGCAAGAGCTATGATAGATAAATATTTAATTGATCTGTACCCTAACGGCTACATGGGAGATGAACCAGAAGTCGTGAAGTTCGGTATGGGCGGAACTGTAGTTTTACAATAATTTTATGAGTAATCAGGATAAAACAACTTTAGGTCAGGTTAACTCTAACCGAATCAGAGGCACCTTTTTTTCAAGACATCATATCGATCTGCCTTTACTGTTCGGTCTGTTTTTAGCACTGTGCTTTTCCCTGTTTGTACTGTATTCAGCATCAGGACAGGAATTTGATATGCTTATGCGTCAGTGCACAAGAACTTTTGCCGCATTCGTTTTAATGATTCTTGTAGCTCAGATCCCGCCACAGTATTATGCAAAGGTATCAATATATCTTTATATTCTAGGACTGGTCCTGCTTATTCTCGTTGAACTGTTTGGAGATATTTCAAAAGGTGCACAAAGATGGCTGAACCTTGGAATTATCAGAATTCAGCCTTCAGAAATCTTCAAGGTTGTTATGCCTCTTACTGTAGCAACATTCCTATCAAAAAGCGCAATTCCACCAAGATTTATTAATACAGTATTCGCTTTTGGTATCGTACTTGTACCAACTGCGCTTATTCTGATGCAACCTGATCTTGGTACAGCCACACTTGTTGCAGTCGCAGGATTTATTGCAATTTTTATTGCAGGTCTTTCATGGTGGTGGATCATAACAGGTGCAGTAGTAGGAGCAGGTGCTCTTCCTATTATGTGGAATTTTGTTCTACACGATTACCAAAAACAACGTGTTTTCACCCTTTTAGATCCAAGCTCTGATCCACTTGGTGCTGGTTATCACATCATTCAGTCAAAAATTGCTATAGGCTCTGGTGGTCTTTACGGAAAAGGATGGCTTCAGGGAAGTCAGTCGCAGCTTGATTTTTTACCTGAGCCTCATACTGATTTTATCTTTGCAGTTCTTTCAGAGGAAACAGGACTTGTTGGCTTCCTAATTCTAATGTCACTTTATTGTTTTATCATAGGAAGATGTATTCTTATAACCCTGAATGCAAAAGATAATTTTGAAAAAATTCTTTGTGGAAGTTTCACGTTTACCTTCATGTTCTATATATTTGTGAATATCGGAATGGTGTCAGGTATTCTTCCTGTTGTTGGTGTGCCTCTGCCACTTATCAGTTACGGAGGTACTGCCATGATTACACTAACAATCTGTTTTGGCATGATTATGTCAATTCAGACTCATAAGAAAGGATCTATCTTCAGACAAGATTAAAAAAGGAGGAAGTCTTGTTTTCTAGATTATTTAAGAAGGCTGCAAAAACTGCGCTATGTTCAGCTCTTCTTATGACTTTTAGCACACAGGTACACGCTAAAGCTGACCTTAATGAACTTGCTGCATATGCAAAAATTGACAGATCAGATCTTGAAAACGCATTATCACAGGCAAGGCTTGAGCAGAAAATTATTAATGCCATGAACAGACCAGGTGAGGCAAAACCTTGGTGGCAGTACAGAAAGATTTTCATTACAGTTTCAAGAATTAATGCTGGTGTAGATTTCTATTTTAAGAATGAAAAAACTCTTAATAGAGCATCAAATGAATTTGGTGTTCCTGAAGAAATCATCTGTGCAATTATCGGCGTAGAAACCTATTTTGGTAAACACAAAGGAACTTTCAGAGTTCTTGACGCTTTGTACACATTAGGATTTAACTATCCAAAAAGAGAAGCATACTTCTCAAAGGAATTTGCAAGATTTGTAGCTTTGGCAAAACGCGAGGGTTGGAACTATGACGATATCAAAGGCTCTTATGCCGGAGCTATGGGATATGGTCAGTTCATGCCATCAGCATATCTTGATTATGCAGTAGATTTTAATGGCGACGGAAAGATTAACCTTTTTGATGATACAGACGATGCCATAGGCTCTGTAGCAAGCTACTTTAAAGGTCACGGCTGGGCTCAAAACAGAGGCATCTATTATCCTGCCCATGTCCACAATGCTGATGTTAAAAAGCTAATGGATAAAGGCTGGGATCTTAGTGTAGATGAACTGTACAAATCAGGTGTAACAACCAAGGTAAACTTATCTACAGATCAGAAAATCAGACTCTTTGATTTTGATCAAGAAGATGGCAGCAAAGGTTACGCTGTAGGTCTTAATAACTTCCATTCAATTATGAGATACAATACATCTAAGCTTTATGCAAGAGCTGTATATGAACTCTCTGAATATATTGCAATGGGTGTTGAAAAGAAAAAGAGACAACAAGGAATCTATGTGCCAAAAAGGAGTCGCAAGCCTTAATGAAAAAGTATAAAAATATTGTAATCATTAGTGTTCTTGCTTCAGCACTTTGTGCCTGTTCATCTGGTGGTTCATATTCAAACTACTACTCAAGCTCCGGCTGTCATGTAGGCAGTGGACCTTACTGCACAAAACCAAAAGCACAGACATCTTTAGTGGATATTCAAGGTGTAGGTGGTGCAAAACCGGTTTATGAAGCACAAAGATCAAACGGTTGCAACAAAGACTATACAGTACTAGGTAAGAATTATATGGTATGGAGAGGTGCAACTTCCTATGTTGAGGAAGGTACAGCCTCATGGTATGGTCCTGGTTTTCATGGTAAAAAGACCTCAAACGGAGAAGTTTATAACCAGAAAGGATATACTGCAGCCCATAAGAATCTTCCACTACCTTCCTATCTTAAGGTTACAAACCTTAGAAACGGAAAAAAGGTTATCGTGAGAGTAAATGATCGTGGACCTTTTGTTGATAATCGAATTATTGACTTATCAGAAGGTTCTGCAAGAGCTATTGATATGGTTGGCTCTGGCACAACAAAAGTAAGAATCGAACTACTAAGAGTTATGCCAAATGGTTATATTCCCAATGCAACAGGTACTCCAGGTGGAAGTGTTGTTACTCCTTCTACAGGAAGCCCTGGTGCTCTGACTTTACCATCATCAACAAAAAATACAACAATCAGCAAGATTCCTAATTATAAGAATAAGGCAGAAGCTATTGCTGCTGTTAGGGATGCTCTGTACAAAAAGACAAATATTTCAGCTGCTGACATTGTCTCTGCAGTCAAAGGTGTGTACATACAGCTAGTTGCATGCAACTCTGATAAAATGGCACTTGAGATTAAACAAAGCGTACAGAACAGACTTCCATACAATGTGATTATTTCCAATCAGGGAAATATTAATCGTGTACTCGTAGGTCCGTTTACAGAAAGTGCAGCAAAAAATGCTCTTAACACAATCAGACGTAAGGGCTATACTGACAGTTTTATCAAACGAATGTAATATCTGAAGATTTAGGCTAAAAAAAATGTCATTTGCAAATACTTTAAAATTAACTTTATTATCAGGTCTTATCGCCATCTGTTCAAATTCATATGCAGAGGATATTCCTAATCCTTTTGCAAATATGAAATCAAATGCTCAGAATGGACAGACAGCAGCAGTAACAGGAAATGCTCCTGCACCAACTGTAATTCCAGCTCCACCAGAGTTTGATGCTCAATCATGGGTACTTATGGATTACTACTCTGGTCGTGTTATCTGCCAGAAGAATCCTCATGAGAAGATCTGGCCTGCATCTCTTACAAAAATGATGACAGCTTATGTTATCGGTATGGAGTTAAAAGCAGGACGTCTGCACATGGATGATAACGTAACAATCTCTGAAGATGCCTGGTCAAAGAAATATACTGATTCTTCAAAAATGTTCATCGAGGTTGGCAAGACAATTTCTGTTGGTGATCTTGTAAGAGGAATTATTATTCAGTCAGGTAATGATGCCTGTGTTGCAATGGCTATACATCTTGCAGGAACACAGGAAGGCTTCGTTTCTGTAATGAACAACTATGCAGCACAACTTGGCCTTAAGAATACCCATTTCTCAAATGTTCACGGTCTTTTTGATGAGATGAACTACTCTACTGCTTATGATATGGCACTTTTAGGACGTGCTATCATTCGAGATCTTCCAAATGAGTATCCAATCTACTCACAAAAAGAGTTTACATTCAACGGTATCAAACAGTACAACAGAAACCGTCTGTTATGGGATAAGTCATTAAATGTTGACGGTATTAAAACAGGTCACCTATCTCAGGTAGGATACAACCTAGTTACCTCAGCTACAAATGAAAATATGCGTCTTGTATCTTCAGTAATCGGCTGTAAGTCTGAAAAGGAAAGAGCTGCATATAATAAAGCTCTTTTAACATACGGTTTTAGATACTTTGAACTCACAACTCCAATAAAAGGCAATAAAACATTGCTAAATCGTGAAGTTCGCTTAGGAAAAGCAGACTCTGTTGATCTTACAATTAACAGTGATCTTACTGTTCTTATCCCTAGAGGTCGTAGCAAGGATCTCAAAGTTGGTTATCAGCTTAACAAGGCAATCTTTACAGCTCCAATCAAAAAGGGAGAGAAGCTTGGTGAACTTGAGGTAAAACTTGATAACACCATCATCGCTAAAAAAGATCTCATAAGCAATTCAGATGTTGAAGAATGTGGTTTCTTTGGCAAGCTTTGGGATAAGATTTATTTATTCTTCAATGATTCAGATGCATCAGTTGAAGATCAGACACAAGAGAACAAATAATGAGCGATCAGTACGCAAAACTTGAAAAACTAATAGAATTTCCAAGTGTTATCGGCTTTAGAGTTATCGTCGATGCAAGTGTATCTAATGCTCTTTTGGAAGTACTTAAAGTTGTAGACACTATTGAACCTGACTCCATAAAGGACAGAAATCCAGAACCTAGAGTCAGCTCAAAGGGCAACTACGTATCATATACTGTGTCCGTTAAAGTCAGAAATATCGACAATCTGAAGGCAATCTATACAAAGATTGGCTCTTTAGGCTGTGTAAAGCACATAATATAGGATTGAACGTGTCATATTCAGATCTAAACGAATTTAAATTTTC
Source organism: Succinivibrio sp. (assembly GCF_045124615.1). Lineage (NCBI taxonomy): Bacteria > Pseudomonadati > Pseudomonadota > Gammaproteobacteria > Aeromonadales > Succinivibrionaceae > Succinivibrio > Succinivibrio sp. The sequence continues at coordinate 1,102 of NZ_JBGVMC010000142.1, read as the reverse complement.
TAGTGATTTCTCCAGGTTTGTTAAAGCAATTGCCTACCTGTGTGCTTTGCTATGCACACTTGGTATTCTGTTTATTGTCTTAGGTTCATTCAGAATTTCAAGCTATGCCTTTAAGACCTATGAAAGCATTGAAAAGGTACCTTATAATCGTGTAGGTCTGCTGTTTGGCACTTCTCCACTATATTCTGATGGTGAAAGTAACGAATATTTCACATACCGCATTATGGCAGCCTCTCAGCTGTTTAAAGCAGGTAAAATCGACTATATTCTGGTATCAGGTGATAATCAGCATCAATCATACAATGAGCCTAGACTGATGAGAAAGGCGCTTGTAAAAGCAGGTGTTCCTTCCGATAGAATCGTCTTTGACTTTGCTGGCATCAGAACTTTAGATAGCGTAGTAAGAGCAAGAAAAGTTTTTCTGCAAAAATCAGTAACTTTTATTTCTCAGGATTTCCAGAATGAAAGAGCACTATTTATTGCAGATAAATATGATCTCAATGCTGTTGGTTTCAATGCAATCTCACCTGAAAGATCATTTATTAGCCGTATTGGTATTAGAGAATTCTTTGCTCGTATTATGTGCGTGCTTGATATCTATATATTAGATACACAGCCAAAATTCCTAGGCGATCCTATTAGAATCGGTAAAAGTTCACTGCCAAAACAGTTATCAAGCAAGCCTGTAAAGCAAACCTCACCAATCAAAAAAATTTCTGATAATGCTCAGATGCTTGCAATTCAGAAAAGAATTGCTGTATATGAGCCACTTTCAAAGAAAGCTACTGATTCAAAAAAAATCATAAAGGCTTCATTAAACATCAACAACACTGCTGTTGCTCCTGCTAATGAAACTCTTAATCCAGAAACACCAATTGCAGATAGCATGCTTTCTAATCAGCAAGAAGAGCTTTTATCATCACAGAAAGATGAAGCTCTAGATGAAGCTCAAAAGCAGGCTGAAGAAAGCATTTCTGTAAGAGAATAAGGAAGATAGATGCTCCTTTTCAGGAGCATTTTATTTATAGTTTCTGACTAAAATTTCATCAACTACACCTCTTTTTGAAGCCACAGAATTTACTCGTCTGTTAGCCTTAACAAT
>NZ_JBGVMC010000141.1:0-4041 GCF_045124615.1 Succinivibrio sp. | reverse complement strand
ACTTTTTAAAAATTATATCATTCATAAAATATCTATATGCTCCTGCATGTCTATTCTTTGATCTGGATATGTGAAAATTTTATTAAAGGCTAAAAGATCAAGAAGTTAGAAAAATATAGATATCTTTTTTATTTATTTTTTAATAATCGTCTTGAAATATAAAGGCATAGACCTCATATAAGATCAAGACAAACAAGAATATACAGGCTACAGTTATCATGGCAGAAAATAAAGAAGAAAAAAAATCCGATGTTTTATCAAAAGAGCAGGTAGAAAAGATAAACAAGCTTTTATCATCATTATCTGATGAACAGCTTGAAGGTGTAAAAAACCGTCTTTCTGATTTGAAAAAAAGCCTAAAAGAAAATGATGCTGCTGAAGAAAACGGCGATGACGTCATGGAAATTGCTGCACCTTCACCTGCACTAATCAATGTTATTCCGACATTCTCAAGACCGGTAATGCCATCTCAGATTGCTCCAATTCAGCTAAAGGGTAATTTTGAGAAACTTATAACAGAAATTGCTGACACACAGTCAAAGTGCTTTGCTCTTTTTTCTATTGATGAAAAATATGAAAGCAAAGGCACTATCAGCAAAAATCAATTTCCAAAAACAGGTACTCTTGTAAGATTACTGCACGCAAAGAGCATTCCAGGTGAGGTTCACTTTGTTTGCGAAGGTATTTGCAGAGTTGAAATCGAAAAATGGGTTAAATTTGGCAGTGAGCTAAAAGCAAAGATAAGATATCCTGAAAATATTATGCCAGAACAGGGTTCAGAGGATGAACTCAAGCTAAAGGCATATGCAATGAATCTTGTAGCTCTGCTTCAGGAGATACTGCCATTAAATCCAATGTACTCAGAAGAAATGAGGCAGTATCTTTTAAGATTCGATCAAAATGATCCTTCAATGCTTGCCGACTGTGCAGCATCAATTACATCTACAACTCAGAGTATCCTTCAGGATATTCTTGAAACATACGATGTTCTGACAAAACTTGAAAAATCTCAGTCTATTCTGAAAAAAGAACTTAAGGCAGCAAAACTTCAAGATGCTATCAGAAGTTCTGTAAATGAAAGACTTACAAAACGTCAAAAAGAATTTGTTTTAAAAGAACAGATAAAAGAAATTCAAAAAGAGCTTGGCACAAGAGGTGATGCTTTCTCTGAGGGTGATGAATTTATCTCCCGTATGAAGAAACTCAATCCACCGGCTGAAATCAAAAGGCGTTTTGACAATGAAATCAAGAAATTCAATACCATTGATACAAACTCACCAGAATATGGTATTGCCAGAAACTATCTTGAAACACTGTGTACCATTCCATGGGGACAGTATGCAAAGGAGAATCTTAATCTTGAACATGCAAGAGAAGTTCTGGATGAAGATCATGAAGGCTTGAAGGATGTTAAAGACAGAATTATTGAGTTTCTTGCAATAGGTGCATTAAAGGGCACCACAAACGGCTCAATTCTGCTATTTGTAGGCCCTCCTGGTGTTGGTAAAACTTCTATTGGAAAATCCATTGCAAAAGCTCTTAACAGACCATTCTACCGTCTGTCTTTAGGTGGTGTTGGTGATGACAGTGTTATCAAAGGACACAGAAAAACCTATATTGGAGCAATGCCAGGTAAATTTGTACAGGCTTTAAGAGAAACAAAAGTAATGAATCCTGTGATCATGCTGGATGAAATAGACAAACTTACTCATTCATATCATGGCGATCCTGCTTCATCATTACTTGAAACACTTGATCCTGAGCAGAACAGCACATTCATGGATAACTACCTTGATGAAAGACTGGATCTGTCAAAGTGTCTGTTTATCTGTACAGCAAATACAGAAGATACTATTCCATCTGCACTTTTAGACAGAATGGATAAAATAAGACTGTCAGGCTATATTGGCTCTGAGAAACTTGCAATTGCCAAAAAGCATCTGATGCCTAAGGCTCTTGAAAAAGCACATCTGACAAAGTCTCAGATAAAGATGTCTGATGCTGTTTTAAAGAAGATCATAGAAGAATATGCCCGTGAAAGCGGAATGAGATCAACTCAAAGAGCTATTGAAAAAATCATCAGAAAAGGCGCTGTAAAGATCCTGGAGGGAAGCAAGAGTGTTACAGTCAAAACAAATGATCTGTTTGATTATCTTGGAACTGCTCCGTTCAAGAGAGAAAAGCATCTTGAAGGTGTAGGTGTAATCACTGGTCTTGCATGGACTTCTGTAGGCGGTGCAACACTACCTATTGAGTCATCAAGAGTAAATACTGATCAGAAAGCTTTAGAGCTTACAGGATCTCTTGGCGATGTGATGAAAGAATCAGCTCATATTGCATATAGCTATATTCAATCTCATATTGAAAAATTTGCAAAAGACAAAAAAGATTTCTTCAAGAAATCAACAATACATATTCATGTACCTGAGGGTGCAACACCAAAAGATGGTCCATCAGCCGGTGTAACTATAGCATCATCACTTCTGTCACTTGCTATGAACAAAGCACCTAAAAAAGGGTATGCAATGACAGGAGAACTGTCACTTACAGGACAGGTACTTGCTATTGGAGGTATAAAGGAAAAGACCATTGCAGCAAGACGTATGGGTATTTTCAATATCATCTGTCCAAAAGCAAATGAAGATGATGTAAAAGAACTGCCTGTTGAGGTAACAGAAGGCGTAAATTACTATTTTGCAGATACCTATGAGGATGTGGCAAAGGTAATTTTTGATCTGAAAAAGTAACAAATACTACCAAATAAAAGGCAGATCATATGATCTGCCTTTTTCTTTTTTACAAAATTTTATTCAGAATCATTTGGCAGTGCATCTTCCTGATTATTGTCTGTATTAGAGATTGCTTTGTTAATCTTAACTACAGCATCATTCAAAGCTTGTTTTGCATTCTGCTTGTTTGCAATCACACTCTTGATAGCATCAGCCATAGGGCCCCAGATCTGTGATGTTTCAGCAATATATGGCATAGGATCTGCATTTAACATCTGGCTTGCAATAGCATTTGAGAAATCGTCATTTGTAATTAAAGGATTTGCAATAACATCATTGATTGGAGGCAACTCAGCAATTGCAGAATAACGGATAAGTGCATATTTTGGCTGGTTTGCAAATTCGATGAATTTAGCTGCAAGATCTTTGTTCTGTGAATTCTTTGCAACAGCATAGCCCTTTACACCATAAAATGGTCTGAAGTATTCACCGTTCTTTAATTTTGGCAAAGGAGCGATACCATAATTGATACCAGATTTTGCATATGCATCAAGAGCCCATGGACCATTGATTACAGCTGCAGCCTGACCGTCAATAAACATCTTGTCAACAAGGCCCCAGCCATCAGGAGTCTGAAGCTGTTTTGGAATATAGCGTCTTACATATTCAGCAAGATTGGTAAGACCATCATCTGCATTGCCTGATGCAAAACCTACATCAAATTTATTGTATTCCTCTCCGTTTTTACCGAAAACATAACCACCATAGGCTGACATCATGCCGTAAGCAATATAAAGTTCATCAAGTTTACCAACTAGACCATATTTGCCCTGAGTTGCCAGTCTGTCACCGGCTTTCTCGTATCCGTCTATAGTCTCATAAGGAACATCAAGCAGATCTTTGTTGTAGTAAACGACAAGTGTTTCAATTGAACGTGGAGCTGCATAATATTTTCCATGTATATGGAATACATCCGTTGCAAGCTTTGCATATTTAGATGCATCAGCTTTCATAAACGGCAAATCAGAAATTACGTTTTTTTCTACAGCCTCACCTGTTCTATCTGAAATCAAGATGAAAACATCAGGTACATCGCCACCGTTTTCAACAAGTTTTTCAACCTCATTTAAATGGGATATACTATCTTTCTGTTCAATAACAACCTTTACTCTGTTCTCTTTTGCAAAGTCTCTAGCTGCCTGTTCAATACCAATAGCCTTATTGTTGTCTTCCCATACGGTAAGCACATCTCCTGCAGCATTAGCTGTCTGACCTAAAGCAACACCGATACCAAGAGCAATAAGTGTTTTGC
>NZ_JBGVMC010000140.1:0-6614 GCF_045124615.1 Succinivibrio sp. | reverse complement strand
CGGTAAATTTCATTAAAAAGTCAGTTGTCTGCTCGATCTTTGGCATAGTTCTGTTTGCAATTGATAAAGAACGACCAGAGCAGTTTTCGATAAGCTCAATTATCTTTGGATAGAGATCAAAATGACCATGGGAAATATAATCAATTAGGTGATTGCAGAAATCTGTAACATCTTCATAAGATGGATAACATACATCTTTTTGGTTTGAACTTCTTGATAATGATACGTTGAGAAGTTTTATATACATGATAACAAGCTCCTGTCGAGCTTTGATCATGTCATTGATCCAGCTGTATTTCTCATCAACATTCTGCAGTGTGGTATTAAATTTTTTACCAAAATCTGAAGTACCCATAGCTCTACCCCTTATGTTTATTATTATGTTTTAAACATACCAAAAGTTAGAGATTTAATTTGATACAACAGTCAAAGAACTAAAGAAAAGTGATAAAAAACATGGAGTAAATAATAAGCCTCTTGATAAAAGAGGCTTATTTGAAGGAAAAGTGATTTAAAGTTTTGCCATCAGGTTATTCTGATGTAATTCTTTTTTGTATTTTTGAACTGAAGCTGCAAAAGCCTTTCTTGCCCTTGAGTTGACAGTGGAACTTGAGCTTTCAAGTTTAACTCTCAGAGGATTTACAGCTCTTCCGTTTACTCGTACCTCATAATGCAGATGCGGACCAGTTGAAATACCTGTATTACCAGAACGTGCAATTATGCTTCCTGCCTTAACTCTCTGGCCTGGCTTTACTGAAAGCTTTGATAGATGCATATAAACAGTTGAATAACCGCTGTGATGTCTTAAAACTATATAGTAACCCGCAGATCTTGAGAATGCAGCCTTATCAACGACACCATTTGATGGAGCAAAGATCACGCTACCGACTGGAAGTCCGAAATCTACACCGTTGTGAGGACGAATTCTACCAGTAACAGGATGGCGTCTTGCTGGGTTAAACTGAGAGGTTACTCTTACCCTTGCATGGAATGGGAATCGTGCAAATGTAGTTGCAGTATCATTAATACCATTCTCATCATAGTATCTTCCATCTGCTGCATTTAGGTATGAAGCAATCTTTCCACCACGTGACAGATTGAATTCAACAGCCTGAATCTTTCCCTGACCGTTAGCCTTGTCAAACAATACCCTCATAGTATCGCCAGAACGAATATTTCTTGAGAACAGAATCTTACCCTTGAACATCTGAATGATTCTGTTGATTTCAGTATATGTAATGCCTGCTCTGTTAGCAGCCTGAGAGAAGGTTTCACCATGATTGATGGTAACAAGTACAAGTCTGCCTCTGCTCTCAAAACTTGATTTCTTCTGCTCAATAGATGGTGCCGTAACAGGAGCTTGTGTAATCTTTTGTTCAGCCTTGCTTTCATTTTCTGTAAATGCTAATGCAACAGCAGAGTTTGCTGTATTATCATCTAAGGCATATGATCCAAGCTTTTCATAAACAGATGAATATCCGTTGGCATTCTTATAGAAACGGAGCTGTTCTTTGTCAGATACCTGCTTAATGAACACAAGAAGTTCGCCATTATCTGATACGAGAAATGATAGACTTTCACCGATTTTCAGATTATTAACTTTTTTCTTGATAGCGGTATCTGAACCAACCATATTTGCAAGAGTAGAAGCTGAAATATTCAGATCTTTAAAGATAGATGAAATACTGTCACCACTCTGAACTGTTTCTGACATCCATTTTGCACTATATGTGCGGGGCTGATTTTTGTCAGTATTTGTTGCAAGAGCAGAAACTTCTTTATTTATCTGAGCATCAGCATCAGCAAGGTCAACATCTGACAGACCGTCATCATAGTTTTCCATTGCTTCTTTTTTATCAGAAGGTGTGGAGGCATAGGTCTGAGCTAAAGGAACTAATTCATCTGATGCATCATCAGCCTCAGGTGAATATAGAAAACCTGAATTATCTTTTGTATTGGAAGCAACGAGATCCTCTTCTTCTGAAGAGTATAAGTTCTGATTAGTAGCTACGGATAGCGCTAAGGCGACAAAGAATGTTCCAAAAATAAATTTGTTGTGTTTTTTCGAAAGTGGGCCTTTTGTAAATCCTACTCCGATAGCCTCTTTCGAGATGTAATCTTCTGAAATCATTGTATATTTTTTTTCAAAGTCTAAACTATTTGAAACAAAACTTTCCATAGCAAAGCCCTCGTAAAAAAAGAACATGCATTGCTAAGTAGATTTTGCGGTAGTTAAGACTTCTATATGCTATGTTATATTAATATAAAAAATCCTATTTTTTAGTATACAATATGTTTATTAGGTATTCATTATATAAAATGGCATAAAATATACATTTTTCACTGTTTTGATTAGTTATTTTGAGGTTTGTCATGATTTTTGGCGAGAAATTCTATCCTATCCTATGCAAATTAAGTCCATGGAGACAGAGTTTGTTCGCTCTAGTTCTTGCTCAAAGACAGTACCCAAATTATGCACTTTGGTGTGATGTTAATGATGTAAAGGGTGGTAAAAAGATGTTTTCAAAAACTCTTGATACCATGTGGCAGTTTCATCAGGATAAGTTCAATCACATCGATCTCGAAGAGACCTTAGACGAGTTAGAGCCTTATTTATTAGATGATGAAAAACAGGAGCTATCTGTAGGCGATCTGTTTTCACTTGATGCAACAATAGCTCTTAGTGCATCTGTTCTTGCAATTGTTATGCATGAAGGTGAAGAAGCTCTTATGGCTTCAAAAGCATCTTTAGCTGGCGTTGTAAGAAAAATAGAGCAGGAGTCAGATTCGGACTTTTCTGATGAAGAGCTTCGCGAAATAAAAGAAGTTGACGATGAAGTTAATTTTCAGGTTGAGCTTCTTGAGATACTAAAAGATGCTAAAAGAGATGCATCACTTACAGCTAAACTTAAGAAATTAGGTTTAAACGATGGCGTAAGTAATATCGGTCTTACTCTTGAAGACTAACTGATACCTTCTGCAATAAGAATAACGCCACTTAATACAGATACTGCTGACATAATGATTCTAACGTTTCTAACTGGCATCTTTATCAGCAGTGTTGTCCCAAGAAAAGATCCTAAAAAAGCTGCAGCTATCATTACAGGAAGCCATTGATAGCATATAGATGTCAGCGCTCCTACAGTAAATGCTCCGATTGCATTCCATATTGTCGCAACAAAAATCATTGTATGCATAATAGCTCTTTTAAGTTCCAAACCGAATATGGTTACCAAAGTAAGAGTTGCAAACAGACCTGCACCAGATGACAGAGAGCCAGAGAACAGACCTACAATACCTAATAGTGAAGCACCAAGTATAGTTCTTTTTAAGGAGCGGTTTGATATACCTGTTGATCCGAAACTCTTTTTAAATAATGTATAAATACCAGAAGCAATTGTAATAAAGCCAAGACAAATCTGTGCAATTGCTGAAGGTACAGAAATAACGATTACTGAGCCTAGTACTACGCAAGGACAACCTACAAGAAGCATTGAAAGAACAACGCCACGGTCAAATTTAAAATCCTTACTAATACCTTTTTTAGACAGTGCTCCAATTCCTAGGAAAACAACTGCAACTTTATGTGTACCTAAAGCTGTTGCAAATGGGAGTCCTAAAAGAATAAGAACAGGAAACTGGATGAAACCAGCGCCTCCACCGGAGACGCTGGCAAAGAGATTGGCGAGGAAAGTAAGACAGAAAAGAATACTTTCCTTAATTATTTCCTCAGCCATTTGATCCTCTTATTTGCGGTTGATTGCACGCCATGCGATATCATTTCTGTAGAACATGCCGTCAAAATTTACGTGCTTGATATGCTCGTAAGCCTTATTGCGTGCATCTTCAACAGTTTCACCTAAAGCGGTAACGCATAATACACGACCACCTGAGGTTACGATATCGTCACCTACCTGCTTTGTACCAGCCTGGAATACCTTAACATCATCAGAGCCCTTGTAATCAAGACCAGTGATCTTGTCGCCCTTTCTTGGAGATGCTGGGTAGTTGTGAGCTGCAAGTACAACGCCGATTGCAGGACGTGGATCGTATTTGATATCAACGTTTGCAAGACCGCCTACAGTACATGCCTTGTAGCAAAGATCAACAAGATCAGACTGCATTCTCATCATGATTGGCTGAGTTTCAGGATCACCAAAACGGCAGTTGAATTCAACAACACGTGGATCACCGTTCTTATCAATCATAAGACCTGCATATAAGAATCCCTTGTAAGGAATACCGTCATCAGCCATACCCTTTAAGGTAGGGTTGATAATACGATCCATAACCTTCTTGTAAACTTCATCGGTTACAACAGGAGCTGGTGAGTAAGCCCCCATACCACCTGTATTAGGACCAGTATCACCGTCACCTACACGCTTGTGATCCTGTGATGTAGCCATAGGAAGAGCGTTGATAGTATCAGACATTACAATGAACGATGCCTCTTCACCTTCCATGAACTCTTCAATAACAACTGAAGCTGAAGCATCACCAAACTGATGATCATCTAACATGCTGTGAACAGCATCGATAGCTTCCTGTTCAGTCATGGCAACAACTACACCCTTACCAGCTGCAAGACCATCAGCCTTGATAACGATAGGTGCACCTTGTGCCTTGATGTATTCAACAGCTGCATCAGTTTTAGTGAAAACTTCATAAGCTGCAGTAGGAATGTTGTGACGCTTTAAGAAATCCTTTGTAAAAGACTTTGAACCTTCAAGCTGTGCACCAGCCTTGCTAGGTCCGAAGATTTTTAAGCCTTCCTTTTCAAAGGCATCTGTAACACCAGCAACTAAAGGAGCCTCAGGGCCAACGATAGTAAGATCAATAGCCTCTTTCTTAGCAAAAGCTACTAAACCTTCGATATCTTCAACACCGATGTTTACGTTCTCCATCTTAGGCTCTGATGCAGTGCCAGGATTACCAGGAGCAACAAAAACCTTCTTTGCTAATGGTGACAGAGCAGCTCTGTATGCTAAAGCGTGCTCTCTGCCGCCGTTACCAATAATTAATACTTTCATGTTAGATCCTCAAATTAATGACGGAAGTGACGCATTCCAGTAAATACCATTGCAATACCATGTTCATCAGCAGCATCGATAACTTCCTGATCGCGGATAGAGCCACCTGGCTGGATAATGCACTTGATGCCCTTAGCTGCTGCTGCATCAACACCATCACGGAATGGGAAGAATGCATCTGATGCTAATGCTGCACCTTCAAGTGATAACTTAGCATCATCAGCTCTTAGGCAAGCGATACGTGCTGAGAATACACGGCTTGTCTGACCACAGCCAATACCAAGAGTCTTCTTGCCATTGGTGTATACAATTGCATTTGATTTTGTGAATTTGCAAACCTTCCAAGCAAATAAAAGCTCGTCCATCTCATCTTCAGTAGGAGCTCTCTTGGTAACAACCTTTAGATCTTCACGTCTTACAACTTCAAGATCAGCTTCCTGAACTAACAGACCACCATTTACTCTCTTGAAGTCATAACGTGGCTGAGCCTGATTTAGAGGACCTGTTTCTAATAAACGAATGTTCTTCTTGCGAGCAACTTCTTCAATTGCTTCCTTGCTTACTGAAGGGGCAACGATAACTTCGCAGAACTGATTGTCAACGATTGCCTTTGCAGTTGCACCATCTAATTCCTTGTTGAATGCGATGATACCACCGAATGCTGACTCGCTGTCGCAGTTGAATGCATCTTTATAAGCTTCTGTCAGGTTAGAACCTAAAGCAACACCACATGGGTTTGCATGCTTAACGATTACACAGCAAGGCTCATCAAACTGTCTTACACACTCAATTGCAGCATCTGTATCAGCGATGTTGTTGTATGAAAGCTCTTTACCCTGAATCTGTTTAGCTGTTGAGATGCCTGAATCGTGAGCATCAATGTCAGCATAGAATGCTGCTTTCTGATGTGGGTTCTCACCGTATCTCATGCTCTGAAGTTTTACATAGTTCAGATTTAAAGTACGTGGCAGAGTTGACTGAGTGCCATCTGTGATACCGTAATCAGGTACCTTAGTACCAAAGTAGTTTGCAATAGCACTGTCATAAGCTGCTGTATGCTCATAAGCTGCAATTGCTAAATCAAAACGAGTTGCATATGTTAATGAACCATCGTTAGCGTCCATTTCTGCAATAACACGGTTGTAATCCTTTGCTCTTACAACGATTGCGACATCGCGGTTGTTCTTTGCTGCTGCACGAACCATGGTTGGACCACCGATATCGATGTTCTCAATAGCCTTCTCAAGTGGGCAGTTTGGATCTGAAACAGTCTTTACAAATGGATACAGGTTAACAACTACAAGATCGATTGGAAGAATATCGTGATCAGCCATTACCTGCTCGTCAAGACCGCGACGGCCTAAAATACCACCGTGAATCTTAGGATGCAAAGTCTTAACTCTGCCGTCCATCATTTCAGGGAATTTGGTGTAGTCAGATACTTCGATAACCTCAACACCGTTATCTGCTAACAGCTTTGCTGTACCGCCAGTTGAGAGGATCTCAACATTACGGCTTCTTAATGCCTTAGCAAAATCTACAATACCTTCTTTATCTGAAACGCTGATAAGTGCGCGCTTGATA
>NZ_JBGVMC010000139.1:0-4397 GCF_045124615.1 Succinivibrio sp. | reverse complement strand
ATATATGATTGGATTTCTTTCAAACATATGAACTTTTGCACCAGAATTCTGAAGAATAAGACTCTCGCGCCCAAGTCCTGCTGTTGCATCGAATACAACAGGATTTTCAAGTTTTCCTATAACAGCCTTGCACACAGGCTCTGATGATCTGCCTGAATGTCTTAGCCTCCATAGGATCTCGTCATTTAGAATATCTATTGAAAATGATGATCCTAGAACCTTAGAAGAATCATCATGAAATGACAGTGTTACATCATCAGAGACTGTTAATAAAGCATCTGAATCTTTAAGAACAGATGGATATTTTTCTTCAATCAGTGACTGCATTTTTTCTGCAACACTGGCAAATACAGAGTCCTTTTCAATAATAAATGACAGCATTACTTCAGGTACTCTAAACACTCATTAAAATTGAGATGAGTATTCTCGCGCCACAGCTCGAAACTTAATATAGCCTGACCTACTAGCATTCCAAAACCATCATATACCTGCTTTACACCACAATCTAATGCCTTTTGTACGAATACAGTATTTTCATTTTTTCTATACATCAGATCATAGGCAAAACTTGCGTTTTTATAGATTGAATCACTGATAGCAGGTAGCTTACCCTCTAAAGAGGTTGATGTAGCATTTATAATTACATCAAAGTATCCATCAAGATTTGAATAATCTGTAGCTTCAACACCTTCATATAAAGAAGCTAAATTTTTAGCTTTAGCTAGAGTTCTATTCACTATGGTTACTGATTGAGGCAGCTGTTCAACAATTGGCTTTAAAATTCCTCTTGCAGCACCGCCAGCACCTACTATCAGAATTCTAGAACCTTTTAGAGGACAGTTAGTTCTTAAAAGGTCAAGGACGAGTCCTCTACCATCAGTGTTGTCACCTAACACACTTCCATCAGGCAGCTTTTTTAAAGTATTTACAGCACCAGCAGCTTTTGCATATTCTGTTAATGTATCTGCATATGAATATGCATCAAGCTTGCAAGGAACAGTTACATTACATCCACAGCCACCATCTGCAAAGAACTTGTCAGCTGTTGCTTTAAATTCACCTTCAGGAACAAGGACTCTATCGTAAACCAGATCCTGTTTTGTCTGAGTTGCAAAATATGAATGAATCTGAGGTGAAAGAGAATGAGCAATAGGGTTGCCAAAAACTGCATAACGATCGGTCATTATTCTCTCCAATCTGGACCTTTTCTAACTAAGGTATCTGTGGTTGTATCAAAAATAGTTGTCGGTATATTCTGACCCTGACATGGCAGTGACAAGACAAGATCTACCCTGTCTACAACAACCTTATCAAGCTGATTTATATCAGATGTAGCCATATTTCCTGAAATATTCGCACTTGTTGAGATAATAGGCTCACCTACATACTTACACAGTTCTTGAAAGACGGAAAAACCACTTATTCTTACAGCAAGAGAATGGTTTTCTCTAAGAGCTACTGAATGAAAGTCATCTTTCATTTTCAAAACAAATGTATGAGGACCAGGCCAATACTTTTCAAGTAAAGATAGGTTCTTTTCTGAAAGATAATCTCTATCAATGTACTGGTTTAGATAAGATAGATCCTTATCGACAACAATCAGGCCCTTACGAATATCCCTTTGCTTTACAGAAATGACTCTGTTTATGGCAGTTTCACTGTTTAGAGCGCAACTGATTCCATATACACCTTCACTTGGTGTAATAACAACGCCTCCGTTTTTTATTACGGAGGCTACTTTTTTTATATCATCTGTAAAATTTGATGACATTACTTTAATTTTTCCTGAAGTTTTCTATCTTTTTCAATAACTTCTTCACAAGCTTTGACACGATTTGCCTTAACGCGCTCGTCTAAATCCTTGTCTGCAAGAGCCATAATCTGAGCTGCAAGATAAGCTGCATTCTTAGCACCTGCTTTACCAACTGCAACTGTTGCAACAGGAATACCACCTGGCATCTGAACTGTAGAATATAAAGCGTCAATACCTGATAAAGGACCACCATCACAAGGAATACCGATAACAGGACGTGTTGTTCTTGCTGCAACTGCACCAGCAAGATGTGCGGCAAGACCGGCTGCACAGATAAAAACGGCACAACCTCTCTTTTCAGCATCGGTTACATATTCTGATACAACATCAGGAGTACGATGAGCAGAAGCTACACGAGCTTCATATTTGATATCAAACTCCTTTAGAACAGCCATTGTATTTTCTAGTAATGGAAGATCGGAGTCTGAGCCCATAATAATTGCAACAAAAGAATTTGACATTGTTTTGATTCCTAAAACCTAATAAGACTAATATTGATGTAAATTTTACCACTTTTTACAGATCTTTATGAATGTTATAGAGGTCTGATTATCTCGTGCTTTCGTTTTTTTCTGCTTTCACAGATTGAACTTGCACACACAAGTCCGATTCCTTTTTTGAATTTTTTTTCAAACATTAAAGGAAATGAGCAGTATGAGCAGGTTTTTACAACAGGTTTACCAGGTGTAGTAAAAGTACACTCAGGATAGTTTGAGCAACCATAAAAGGTTCTTCCTGATGCAGTTGTTCGTGAGGAGAGTTTTCCTTTCTTGCATATAGGGCAGGTAATAGCTAAACTCTCTTGGGGGTTATAAACATAGTTGCAGGATGGATAGTTTGAGCATCCGATAAATATACCAAATCTACCTTTTTTAACCTGCAGAGGATCTCCACATACAGGACAGTCAGAGCCTACATCTCCTAAAACTTCAATCGTATGAGTTGTAACTATAGGTTTAATAAAAGAACATGCAGGATAATCTGAGCAACCGAGAAAATCACCTCTTGCTGAATGTCTTATTACTAAAGGTTGTCCACACAAAGGACATGGTGAGCCTTCTGTTAATTCTATTTGTATTTCCTGCATTTGTTACCTCACTTGAGAGGTTATGATCTCACAAAATGAGAAAAAACGCTCATTATTTGGTAAAATTAGCTCAGTTTTAAAGAGGATATACCATGGCTGTAAGAGAAGTTGTCATCTACCCTGATGAAATTTTAAGAAAAAAGAACACAGACATCACCGAATTCAATGAGGAGATAAAAACTCTTGCTGAAGATATGTTTGATACCATGTACCATTTTGAGGGTATTGGTCTTGCTGGTCCTCAGATTGGAGTAAACAAGAGAATTGTTGTAATTGATATTCCTGAGGAAGATGGTTCTCAGGGTAACAACAAGGTTGTTATTATCAATCCAAAGATTACAGCTCTTGAAGGTGACAAGGTTGAATCACAAGAAGGATGCCTGTCAGTTCCAGGATATCAGGATACAGTAGAACGCTATCCTGTAGTTACTGTTGAATATCAGGATCTTGATGGAAACAAATGCGTTTTTGAAAAAGTCGACGGCTTGCTTGCAATCTGTTTACAGCACGAAATTGATCATCTAGAAGGAAAGGTATTTGTTGATAAATTGTCACGCATGAAAATAGAGCGTGTTAAGAAGAAATTCTTAAAACTGCAAAAAGAAAGAATGGGGAACTAATAGTGCAGAATCTAAAAGATAAAAGAATTATCTTTGCAGGTACTCCTGACTTTGCAGCTGTTCATCTTCAGGCGCTGATAGATAATGGAATAAAACCAGTTGCTGTTTATACTCAGCCAGATAGACCAGCTGGCAGAGGAAACAAGTTAAAGCCATCTGAAGTAAAGGTTTTAGCTCTTGAAAACGGCATTGAGGTTAGAACACCTGAAAATTTTAAAGATGAAGCTGATGTAGATGCATTTAAGGAATTAAAGGCAGACATCTGCATTGTTGTTGCCTATGGTGTGATCCTTCCTGAATCCATTATTAATGCTTGTCCATTTGGATGTATTAACGTTCACGGTTCTATTCTGCCAATGTATAGAGGTGCTGCTCCTATTCAAAGAGCATTGCTTGATGGTCAGAAAAAAACCGGTGTATCCATCATGAAAGTTGCTAAAAAGCTTGATGCAGGTGATGTATACACTATTGCGACACTTGATATTAATGACACCGATACATCAGGAACTCTTTTTGACAGACTTGCAAGTCTTGGTGCGAAAACTCTGTTAGAAGCGTTAGATGGCATTTTTGCAGGTACTTTAAAGGCAACCGCTCAGGATGAATCTCTTGCAACCTATGCTAAGAAACTGACAAAAGAAGAGGCTTTAATCGACTTTACTAAGACAGCTTGCGAGGTTGAACTTAAAGTAAGAGGCTTATCACCTTGGCCTGTTGCAATCACAACCCGTGATGATGTGAAATATAAAGTCTTTCATGTACAGGCAGTTAATGAGGATTCAACTGCAGAACCTGGCTGTATAACAAAAATCGATAAAGAAGGAATTCTTGTTGCCTGTTCTAAAGGTCAGGTTCGATTAGTTACCATCCAAGCTCC
>NZ_JBGVMC010000138.1:0-2332 GCF_045124615.1 Succinivibrio sp. | reverse complement strand
GTTACCCCAATAACTGCAAAATTCTTATAAATAGTTAATAGTTCTTTAGGAGTCATAATTATCACCTCGAAAATATTATGGTAGTGTCAAAAATATCAATTAAGATATAAAAATTCACTACTCTTCATTTTTATCTATATAAACAGTAAAATGACTACTGTATATATCTTCAATAGTCATCTTTTTTACGATTTAACTAAAAAAGATGAAATTCTTATGTTATACTTCTAGCGCCAACCATAAATACATCATAAGGAGATTTCATCATGGACAGTATAACACATATTAAAGATTTAATTAACAGTTTTTCTAAAACTTCTTTTTTATTTTCTCAGTTTATAGAACCTTTATTTATTCTTAAGAATATCTCTTCTGATATTTCCTATAAGCTTAATAACGATGATTTCATTTATCATCTTAATGAGGCATCAAAGCATATAGAATCTCTGAATGCCTATCTTAAGGATAACGTTAATCCCATGCTTAAAAAAGAAGTTAAAAAGCTTAAACATTCTTCCAATAAAGATTCTACTATTCCTTATGCTGATTTCAAGATTGATGAACCTCCATTATTCTCTAATCCCAAAGTCAGTGAACAGTTATCCTTTGAGAATATTATTAAAGATAATCATATTTCTCCTGTCAGAAGAAGAAGTGATAATTTTTCCTTTGAAGGCACCTGTCCCTACTGTGGTGCTCCTAAGGAATATATCTACGATAACAATAAAGGCAAAGGTCAGTTTCAATGCAAGGCATGCAGGAATACTTTTACAGTCAAAACAACCGTCAGTGGAGATGTTGGCATCTACTGCCCTCACTGTAAATGTAAGCTTGACAAGAAACATGACCGCAAAGGCTATATTGTCTATATATGCAACAATAAGAAGTGTTCTTATTTTCAGCATAATAAAGATCTTGTCAAACAAGCCAGTGGTGAGCATCTGAAAACCTCTTCAGGTGAATATCGACTGCATTATCATTACCGTGAATTCAGGTTCAATCTTAATGAACTTAAATCAAATACCAGTAATACTGATACAAAAGTCAGTTTATCAAGAATTCACTTTGATGAACGTGTCTTAGGTCTTGTGTTGACTTATTATGTCAATTATGGTCTCGGTTCTAGAAAGACCGCTCTTATCCTTAAACAGGTTCATGGAGTTAATATCTCTCACCAGACTGTTATTAATTATGCCAGCACAGTATCTTCTCTTGTAAAGGATATGGTTGATAATTATCCTTATAAACTAGGAAATGTTTTATGTGGTGATGAAACTTATATCAAAGTCAGAGGCAAGAATCATTACGTATTCTTCTGGTCTGATCCTAAATCAAAGATTATTACATCATACACAATATATCCTACAAGAGATACAAAGAATGCATGTCAGTCTATTCATGATTCATTAAAGCATTATCATGGAAATATTCCTGCTGATCTTACGCTTATTACTGATGCCAATCCTATATACAATGCTGCACAGTTATTCTTTGATATAAATAACATCAAATTTGAACTTCATCAGGTTATTGGTGTTAAAAATAAAGATGATGAATCAAAGAAGTACAGACCATTCAAGCAGATTGAAGAAAGACTTAACAGGACATATAAACAGAACTATTATGGCACTAATGGTTATGACAAACTTGAAGGTGCCAATACCTATATGGTCTTATTCGTATGTTTCTTCAATTTTTTAAGACAGCATTCATCACTAGGATACAAAACGCCAGTAGATGATAATCAGCCTGATCATAATATGCTTATGCCTGATCAGTGGCTAAAGCTTATTAAGGTCAGTCACAAATATCATACTGAAATGTCTGACTAATCCCTTCTCAAAACATACTGTTTTGGAGACGATACCCTCATTGCGCCCAAAATCAGCTAATTAAACCACTTTTAGGTCGTTCAATCCTTTTAGAAAATTCCAAACTCATTAATTTTCCAAGAATATCAGATTAGAGTATAAAATTTATATAAAAATTACTAATGTATCTATATAGTTTTCATAAACTTTTTACTCTACCTTTACTAGTTAACTCAATGACTTTTTCAGCTATATCAGCTGAAGTATCAACCATCTTATCCCAATCACAATCAATTTGTGGAATATCATTTAAGTTAGTACGATTATCACAAGTCACATCACTACGTCCTGGTAATAAATAAGTATCAGCAACCATTTGTTGAGCTTCATCAGTGAATAAATAATCTATAAATGCCTTTGCATTATCCTGTAACCCCCAAGTCTTCAGATAATACGCACTACGTCTTCCTTGTATTCCACATCCAAATCCAATAATTACTTTATCTGATAAGTATTCGATT
>NZ_JBGVMC010000137.1:0-2541 GCF_045124615.1 Succinivibrio sp. | reverse complement strand
TCTCTCTCTCTCTCTCTCTCACTCTCTCTCTAGAATTTCAAGGGATCCAAGCGGTATGCAGAATGAATTATTCTCATAATGATAGAAGCAACCATCAACAGCAGAGCTATTAGATGAATTTTCTGTCAGATTATTAACCCAGCCTAAATTTTGCTTTTCTGGTGCAACTCCTAAAAGCAGGGAAACACTATTTTCCTGTTGATTAATGTTCGCATCAACCAAAACAGCTTTTTTTCCAAGTTCTGAAAGTTGGTAAGTTATTGCTGAAGCAATTGTACTTGTTCCAACGTTGGCATTAATGCCCTGAATTAGAATAGTTTTCATAAAATTTATAGCACCTAAAATAGGTTTGACATCTTCTTTGCAAGAAAACCGTTGTCTTTAGCTGACTTTTCCTGTTTTTCTTTGCTATGGAAATCTACATATGAGTTGATATCGCATTCTGTTGCGATAGCAAGTGCTACAAGATCAGTTGGAATTGAATTAACTTTTTCTGAATTATTAGAATAGATCTTTTCAAGAGAATCATTTAGCTTTTTTCTTTGGGAAAGAGTTAATGAACCTGAAAGAGTAGACTTCAGGCGTGAAAGATATTCACTGTCCTTTTCGTTCATAAGTTCACATCCAAAATTTATCTTCAACTGCCTAACAGCACAAAATCAAAAATCAGAATTTATAAAGGTAAATATATGAATTCGCTATGAAAAAAATAGGTGAGATCTTTATTGATAATTATATATTTTATTTTTTTAACTAGCGAATTATATATACTTACTTTTCTTTTTCTATAAAAAGCTGTTGTTATTTGTAATAAAAGTGTGAATTAGCTCACAATTAAATTTTAAAATAATTTTCTATTTATTGCTAATAATTTTTACCTGACTGTAAAGAAAAATTAAAATCTAGCATTTCTTTTATTTTTTTAGAGCAGATTTATACAGCTCAATATACTGCTTACAGCTGTCAGCCCATCTGAAACGAACTTTCATTGCGTTCTGTTTTAATCGCTTCATTTCTAAAGGTGCCTCTAGATAGAGGATCAGAGTTCTTCTAAGGCAAGATAGCAGTTCTTCAGAGCTTGGATCCTTAAATACGAATCCTGTTGCATCTTCTTTATTGGTATCATAGTCAACAACGGTATCCTTAAGACCACCTACTGCTCTAACAATTGGAAGAGTTCCATAAGCAAGTGAATACATCTGATTCAGACCGCATGGTTCAAAAATTGATGGCATCAAGAAGAAATCTGACGCAGCTTCAATCTGATGAGCAAGAATATTGTCATAAACGGCCTGGAATACCATTTTTCCTGGATGTTTTTCTGCAATCTGTCTAATCTGAGAAGCAAGATAAGGATCGCCTGTAGCTTCAATTACAATCTGAACGTTGTGCTGCAGGAATCTTTCAAGAATAGGTATTAAAAGACCGATTCCCTTTTGTTCTGTAAGTCTTGCAACCATGCCATATAATGGTGTGTCACCCATTTCAAAGCCAAGTTTTCTTTGAAGCAGATATTTACCAAGAACTTTCTGATCGAGGCTATTAATGTCGTAACGAATTCTTAGATGCTGATCTTTTGAAGGATCCCAGTCTGAATAATCGCAACCATTAACAATACCAGATAAGTCACTTTGTCTTTCAAGATAGCTCTGTGTCATACCGTGTCCACCAAGGTATGTGGTAAGCTCGGTTGCATAACCCTGACTTACAGTGTTTATCTTGTCAGAATAGAAAACACCACATTTAAGGAAGTTTATATACGAGCCTTGTGAAATTCTGTCGTTGTAGACAGATGCAATTTCTGGCAGAAAAGAAATCTGATTTCTGTCAAATGCACCCTGGAAAGAGCCATTATGAATTGTAATTATTGATTTTGCTTTGGATAAGAAAGGATCGTCTTTGTATTTTGTTTTTAAAAGCATAGGTGCAATGCCTGTATGCCAGTCATTGCAATGCAGGATATCAAACCAATAATTGAGCACTTTACAAGCATCAAGAGCAGCTGCACAGAAAAAACCAAATCTTGAGCCATTGTCAGCATATGCCTGGTTATTATCTCCATACATTGATGTTCTGTCATAAAATCTGTTGCATTCAATAAGCCAGACCTCAACGACTTTATTTAGGTAGGTTTTTCTGATTCTGTATGGAATTTTATTTATAGGATTGTCTGAGTCCTTATTTATAACACCTTCACCAATGACAGAGAATTTTTCATAATTCTGAATACAGGTATAGCAGGGCATAACAACTCTGACATCATGTCCTTCTGACTGAAGCTGAAGGGGGAGAGCTTTTGCAACATCTGCAAGTCCACCTGATTTTTGAATGTCAGCAACCTCTGATGAGAGTAGTAAGATGTTCATTTTTCCATACCTTATGTAGCTTTTTTTATTATATTTGACGGTCAGTCAAAACCCAGTTTCATACCCTATGGTATTACAATTATGCCATTTTCAGAGATCCTTACATCTGTTTTTTCGTGTTTTTGCAACAGCTGTATATCTTTTTGATAATCATAACCAATAGTAAAATTAGGAG
>NZ_JBGVMC010000136.1:0-3023 GCF_045124615.1 Succinivibrio sp. | reverse complement strand
ACGGTTTGGTTATAGCAAGTGCATTTTTGGCAAATGAGAATCTTGGATATGCAGTAACAGTAGCAGTTTTAAGCCATGAGGTTGCCCATGAGCTTGGAGATTATGCAATCATGCTTGAAAACTCCATGAGTGTAAAACAGGCATATATTGTAAATATTGTGGCATTCACCGGACTTACTCTTGGTGGTATTTTAGGTTATCTGCTCATATCAAATATAAAAGAGTTTATCCATTATGCGCTTGCACTCTCTGGTGCTAGTTTCATTTATGTGTCATTATCCGATCTGCTTCCAAGACTCAAATCAGGAAGCAGTAAAAAGAAAATGATCCTAAGATTTATATTCATAATTCTTGGCGTTATAATTTCACTTATTGTTTCTCATCATGACTAAAAATGAATTACTCATAAACGTAAGGATTATGAAAAGATTTATATTTTTACTCTCTTTAACAATGTTTTTTGTAAGCAAGTCAATTGCAATTACTCTGCCAGCTCCACCACCTGAACTGCCAGAGACTTTGACTGACTTTAGAACTAAAGAGCAGGTTGAAGAGGACAGTGTTGTAGAAGGAAAATTAAGAAACGATAATTTCGATGATATAAATGCAGTTGCTGCACCTTTTGTTTCAGGTGACGAGCAACTAGGAATTCTTCGTTTTACCATGAATTATCAAGCTGATACAAAAATCGGAGTACCCGCTTACGGTCTGACAGTTCTTCGTTTTTATTCAAGTGAAGGTGTACCACTTGAAATAACTGATGTAAAACTTGAATCTCCAGGCTTTGTGGCAGATGTTACAGCATCAGCATCTGAGCTTGTAATAAAGCAAAAAGCAGGCTGTTCAAATACATCAATGATAGTTAATATTGCACAAAGCTCAAATCCTCTTGTATTCAATCTTTCAAGCGTATATCTGAAGAATAAATCAACTCCTGTTAATACAATTCTTACTGCGCTAAAGGTAAAAACCTATGTTCTGGATAATGAGTACGTCATACCAAAGACTGTTGAAATTCCAGTATCAAATCCACTTGCATCTGATGTAAGTGTAAATACTCAGTCATTTGTCGAGCTTGAAGAGCAGATGCTAAAGGCACTTGATGAAATCAGATATGACGATAATTAAAAATCTGTTAGAGCTTTGTGCTTTTTCCATATTTGCACTATCTCCCTTATCAGCTTCAGCAAGAACGATGCAGTGTCACGGCAATGCTGAACACTGGAGAGATGTTGCATACTCTTATGGTGTCATGAAAAAGTACAAAGAACAAAGAAACTGCATTGCATGGACTGCCTATCAGTTCTCACTACCTGAAGAACTGCTCTACTCAATGCTTTATGTTGAACGAGGGCCTGTCAACGGTAAATGCAGAACAAATAAAAATGGAACTCAGGACTGTGGACCTGCACAAATTAACGATGTTAGATTAAAAGAGCTTACAGAATTTAATCTTACAAAAGATGATATAAAATCAAAACCCTGCCACAACATCTGGGCTATGGGCTATCTTGTACGACGGGAAATTGAAAAGGCTGATGGACATATCTGGAGAGGGGTTGGCAATTATCATTACAACTACTCATCTAATCAGAAGATCCACAACCGTTATGTCAGAAAGGTTAAAGCGTCATGGAAAGAGCTTAACTATAAAATAAAGAAGTATTGTGAGAGAAGGTAAATGCTTGATTAAAAGCACTCTTCTTACCTCTTATAAGTTTGTTTACTTAAGCTTTAAAAGACAAATTTTTTAAACTTCTTTAAAATCTTTCATATAACTCATATTTGAACAAAATTTCTTTTTTGATTTAATCAATACAATTCGTTAGTTACTCATAAAAAAATCAATAACTTAATTACAGATCACATCTTTTTAACCCTTGAACATTTATAATTGCACAAAACATAAGGAGCCTGATGTGAAAGACTGCAGCAATATTCTTGTGATAATTGAGCCAGCTCAGGTAAGGCAACCTGCCTTGATGCGAGCTATTTCACTTTACAATATTGCAAAAAACAAAAATCATGAAGTAAAAATTACAGCAGTCCTTCCTATTGAAAAAGAAACCTTTAATATAGCCTCTGTTCTTGCAGTTGACAAAAAACAGTACCATGAAGAACTTGTAAAAAAACAGTCAAGATGGTTAAAGGCGTATCTGTCTATAAATGCAATTGATATAAAGATAGATTCAAAAGTTATTTTTTCAAAAACACCAGGTAAAGATATTGCTCAGATTGCAAAGCAAATTGGTGCATCACTTTTAATAAAATCAAATGAAATACATAGTATTTTAGACAATCTGTTCTTTACATCTTTAGATACTCAGATGCTAAGACATGCACCGATTCCAGTGTGCATTGCAAAAGATATTCTCAATACGCACAAAAGACCAGTTGCAATTGCAATGGACTTTTCTGATCCCAATGATGTACTTTTAAACTATACAAATTTAAGACTGCTTCGTGAAGCGCAGAAATATGCTTTATTAACAGATGGTGAAATCTATCTTATAAATGCAATTGCTCCTGTTGTGCCACCTGTTGCAGTCGATCTTCCAGGATTTAATCCAGAGCAGCTGTGTTCACAAATTGCATGTCAATCTAAGTATTCGATGATTGAATTTGCTAAAAGACATAAACTTAAAGAGTCAAACTGTCTTAGCAAGGAAGGACCATTAGATGAGATTATTCTTTCATTAGTTAACAGTATCAATCCATCTGCTCTATTTATAGGAACTTCAGCTAGAAAAGGTATATCTTCATATTTTATAGGAAATCTTTGCGAAGATATTCTTGATAATGCTCAGTGCGATGTATTTGTGTTAACACCAAAATCAGTTATCAGAAAAATTCCTACAACTGCTCCTTCAAAGAGTATATGTTAGGTGCAATTATAATCCAAAGGATCTACGCCCCTTTCTCAATATATCCTGTGCTTTAGTTATTGTTTAATCTTTTCGGTTTTCTTATTATTTGAAGCTTCAATCAACTGTTCAACTAAATAATAGACTTGTGTAGAAGGA
>NZ_JBGVMC010000135.1:0-2961 GCF_045124615.1 Succinivibrio sp. | reverse complement strand
GTTTTTTCTTCAGGTTGGATGTTCAGAAGTGAACAGCCTGTGGTAAATAAACTTGAACCAATAATTGCTATAGATAAGAATCCTGCTAGCTTTGAAAATTTATATACCTTCATGGTTTAATTCCGATTATTGATAAACTTGTTTTATACCTAATAGGAGTGAAACCTAAGCCCACTCCTTACTTTGACTTACTCTTTCAACGGTAAAATATCGTTCTTGAATGTATACAAGAAGTGATATGATTTTTAACTATTGATTAAGTTCTTTATACATATCGCAACCTTTTTGCTTTTTATTATCGCAAGCTAAACCAAAATACTCTTTTGCTTTAGTATAATCTTGTTTTACACCTTGACCATATTGGTACATAACGCCTAAATTATATTGAGCAGAAGCATCTCCTTGATCAGCTGCTTTTTGCCACCACTCAACTGCTTTAAAGTAATCTTGCTTTACTCCACGGCTTTTATAATACATAAGACCTAAATTATATTGAGCAGCAGCATCTCCTTGTTCAGCTGCTTTTATCCACCACTCTTTTGCTTTAAAATAATCTTGCTTTACACCTAGTCCGATAGCGTACATAAGACCTAAATTATATTGAGCAGAATCATTTCCTTGTTCAGCTGCTTTTTGATACCACTCAAATGCTTTAAAGTAATCTTGCTTTACACCTTTTCCTTCCCTGTTCATATTTCCTAAATTACATTGAGCAGAAGCATATCCTTGTTCAGCTGCTTTTTGATACCACTTAACTGCTTTAAAATTATCTTGCTTTACACCTCGACCGTTTTCGTACATGATGCCTAAATTATATTGAGCAGAAGCATTTCCTTGTTCAGCTACCTTTTGATACCACTCAAATGCTTTAAAGTAATCTTGCTTTACACCTTGGCCCTTATTGTACATATAACCTAAATTAAATTGAGCTTCTTTAATTCCTTCTTCTGCTGATTTTTTACAATACTTAAAAGCCTCTGTATAGTTTTCTGAAGAATAATATAAGTTGCAACGTTCAAATACAGTTGCACTATCCATATTTGCAATTAAACTATCTTCTTCTTTACTTTTATCTTCAACTGTTTTCTCTTTAGGTTGGTTATCCAGTAGTGAACAGCCAGATGTTAATAAACTTGAACCAATAATTGCTACAGATAAGAATCCTGCTAGCTTTGAAAATTTATTTAATATCATTGTATTTTCCAAATGTTTATTGAAGTCTAACTTTTAAAGATCGAATTTATATCAGATAAAAATGCTTTTGCCTCAGCATGATCTTGCTTAGCCGCTTTTTCGAGCCATTTTTTTGCATTCATTAAATCTTGTTTAACACCAAGACCTTGAATATATAAGCCTGCTAAACAACATTGTGCTTCAGCATGACCTTGCTTAGCTGCCTTTTCGAACCATTTTTTTGCATTCACAAAATCTTGCTTTACACCTTTGCCTAGATAATAAATTTTAGCTAAATTATACTGAGCATCCGCATATCCTTGTTCTGCAGCTTTTTGATGCCACTCAACTGCTTTAAAATAATCTTGCTTTACCCCTTGTCCGTTAAAATACAAAACGCCTAAATTAAATTGAGCTTTAGCTTGTCCTTGTTCAGCTGCTTTTAAGAACCAATTTTTAGCTTCTATATAATCTATTTTAGTCCCGTCGCCACTAGAATACATGACTCCTAAATTATATTGAGCTGCTGCATCTCCCAGGTTGGCCGCTTTGATAAAATAATTTCTGGCTTCAGTATAATCTTGCTTTACACCTTCGCCTTCTAAGTACATGTTAGCTAAGCTACAAAGAGCATCTTTATTATCTTGCTCTGCTGCTTTGAGATACCATTTCATAGCTTCGGTATAATCTTGTTTAAGACCGAATCCTTTGTTATACATTAGACCTAAATAATATTGAGCTTCAGGATCACCTTGTTCTGCAGCTGGTTGACAATACTTTAAAGCCAAATCGTATTTCTTTTGAGCAAAACTCACACCAAATAGTTTTTTGTTCATAGTATTCTATAGATAGTAGTTATTAACTAATAGGAGTGAACCTAAGCCCACTCCTTACTTTGACTTATTCCTTTAATGGTAAAATATCATTTTTGAAAGTGTCAATTAAAGCTTCTTTAAGCTTGTTATAGAACGCAAACTTCAACAAAGGCTTTTCAGCTTCTTCCTTGTACCTCTTAAAATTACAGTTGTCCTGAATTTCATTTAGATTAGGAATAACATCATCACCTTTGTAATCACATGAAGAATAGTAAATGGTCTTCATTGCTTTAGGATCATCTAAGTACCATTTAGCGCAAAAATCTTCTATTAGCTTTTGAATAGCAGCTTTCTTCATATTCTCAAACAGAGCTGAGATTTTCTCCTGCTTGTACTTTTCAGGATCTGCTTTAATTTTTAACCATAAGTCATTAAGCAACTGACCAATCTTTGGAGTTCTTGCACTTAACTCTTCGATATAGTCTCCAATTTGCTTCATGAGTTGCTTTCTAAACTCTTCATTATCGTTAGAGCATAGTTCCTGAATAAGTTTAATAATATAACTATAGTTGATAGTAAAGGAGCCAAAAGATACAAGTTCTTGATCAGGATCAATCGGAGGATCGACTGGATCATCACCATTACCGTTTCCGTTATCATCACCACCATCTTTAATTTCTTCTTTTGCATTTAGATACATGGCATAGTATTTGGCATTTTCCTCTTCAGAAATTCCAAAATCATCTAAAGTGTGCTCGCAGAAGTTACTAAAGCCTGTTAGCTGATATTTACTTGCATCATATTTTTGGAAAGCTTTAACAAATAACTTCTTTTCTTCTTTTGCCAAATTAGGTACATCGTCAGGTGTTGGTGCAATAGTTCTTATAAGTGCTAATTTCGCTTTAAAGTCTGCTACTGCCTGTTCCCAGGTTGGTAATTCATATGGTTTATCACCAGATAGTTGTTCTCCTGA
>NZ_JBGVMC010000134.1:0-2394 GCF_045124615.1 Succinivibrio sp. | reverse complement strand
GACAAACAGAAACCCCCTATACTCATGCAAGCATAGAGGGGCAATAGGTGATATACGATACAAGCGAATAAAATTGAAAATTCACCTGAAAATACAAGGATCATTAACTCGTTAGGTGATAGCTTTCTGCGGTTATTTGTTTTCATTGTTCAGATCTCCATTTTCGGCCTTTATGCCGTATTTCTTAGCAAGCACGTCTATAACGTTGCCTATGCCGAGAAAACCTACAAGAAAACTTAACGGAATCGCATCCCATACCCCCACGTATTCAGGAAAATAGCGCACTCCCAGCCACGAAAGAGAAAAGCACCCGAAACAGGCGATCAAAGCATACTCGATTCTTTTTATCATTTCTGGCGGCCTAGATCTGTAGCAAGCAATCGTAAACGTCATTACTCCGCAGCATATACCCGATATGACAAAAATAATTATATTTTTTAATTCCATTTTTTTAAATTCCGATAAGTGTATCTATTCATAATCATAGACTAAAACACTTTTTAGGTAAAATGAAATAAAAAGTATATAGATCATAAAAAAAACTCCAACGATATTAGGCATTGCGCCCGGGAGGATCGAAGGAGTTTTTTCAATTCAGGTAACACTAAAAGTATAAAGAAAACCGTTTGAGCCGTCAACCCCACAAGGAATTAAAAAAAAACCCTCAAATCGTCAATAAGGAGTAAAAAAACGATCGAGGGCGTTATTCAGTAACAAATATAAGGAAAGTAAAGATATATTAGCACAAATAAAAAACCGTGACACCTGTTTTTATGAAAAAAGATAGTAAAAACGCCCTGCGGTCACGGTTTTATATATAAACACTTTTTTTAGCAAATGCTATTTGAGATTTGCAGAAATAATTATAACACTAATCCCATTCAAAAATGAAATGTACGCCATAACGTTGTAGATTTGTGATATAAGATTTTGTTGCGGTAATTGAATAAATTTGAACATCATCCTTAAAGATGATTTTATTGCAACCATCAACGCACTTTATTATGTTATCCATATCAGGCTTTCCTGGCTTAATCTCTCCATTGATAATTGCCTGCACTTTCTTCTTTGTATAGCTTTTGGGAATTTCAAAAAAGGCGTTGATAGTTGCCTTTACAGGCTTATCCGTGGCTGTTACCCCAGCTTTCTTCATTGCCTCCATTGCCAGCAGCTTAACCAGGTTCTCATAGTTGCGTGTCTTTTTGTCTGTAAATGCGTGACCGCTTTTTGTCAAACGTGGTCTGCCCTTGCCTCTTATCTCTGGTACAAAAAACTCAATTTTCATTCTTGTGATCCTTTTTTGCTCTTATCTCTACCATTTTTGCATAAATTTTTTCAGAATTATTTTTTAGTTGTTTTGCTTTGTCATTGTCATATTGGTCTATATAAAGAATCACAAACAATACACATTCTGAGATTGTTTCTATTTCTTTTTCTGATAAGTCAAGCTGCATCTTTTTGTTACCTCTTTTTTATATAATAGAAATAATATTTTTTTTCTAGATCGAAAGATTACATACTTTTTTTAATTCCTGAAATCAGGTTTTAACGCCTGCTTATAAGCATATTGCCAGTCTTTTTCAATAAGAAAATCAAATTTATCATTGTCGCTATGTTCTGGAATAAACAGATATGTTTCACCAATAAACTCACAATTAACAGTGCCTAATTTACCTTTGCGATTTTTTCCAATAATAATCTGGATATGCTCATTATCATTTTTATTCCTATGCAGTAATAGACCTAGATCTACATCCTGCTCTATTTGTCCGCAGTCTTTAATGTCACTCATACGTGGAGCACGAATTTCACCTTTAGATCCCTTTTCCATATCACGATTTAACTGAGCAAGAGCAATTACAGGAATTTTCATACTTTTTGATAATCCTGCAAAATATCGGGAAATATCAGCTATTGCATTTGCTCGATTTTGTTGTGGATTAGTAGGGATCATCTGAATATAATCAATAACAACTGCAGATAAACCACCAAAACGGTTAACCGCCTGCTGAACTACGCCTTTTATTGAATCAATAGTTAAGCCTGCCTTATCGCATATAGCAAGATAAGTACGCTCCTTTGAATCGGATATTACCTCTTTGTAGGCATGACCTACATCATAAAACACTGTTGAGTTTCTTATATTCTGCGGATCGTCTTTTGTAAACAGATGATCTGGACTTATACCAGTGAAGCCTGCGCATAAACGCTCAATAATATCGTTGCTTGACATTTCAAGTGAGAAAAACAAGATCGGCTTGGGATCATTGTTTTTATGCTCATTAAACATTATGCCTGCCATTATGTTTACGGCTAGAGCGGTTTTACCAACGCTTGGGCGAGCACCTATCACTGTATAAGATGCCTTTCTTATGCCTCCGTCAAGTGCCTGAT
>NZ_JBGVMC010000133.1:0-3561 GCF_045124615.1 Succinivibrio sp. | reverse complement strand
CCTTGATGAAGGCTCTAGACGTGGTATTGAAATGGACTACGGCATTGAGAAGGATGGCATACTTGAATATGAGGTAAAGAAAGCTTTAGGATTCTATGCATTAAGAAACCTTATGGTTGCAAAAGAGTTTAAGGCACTGCCAGATTATGAAAGACATCTTGTTCTTATAAATGAGGATGAGGTATACGAAAAATTAGGTCTTAATAACAAGAAATAATCTTCAAAAAATGGCAGCTTTGCTGCCATTTTTTACCTTCTGGTAAGATTAACGCACTTTTTAACTGTTTTCTTTTCAAAAAAATATGTTTAAAGAGAAATTTTTATACGCCGCATATGTTGTAACTTTAGGTCTGTTATGCGCCTTTGCACCTATGTGTACAGACTTATATCTTCCAGCATTGCCAACTATAAAAGATTATTTTGATACATCCGCATCTCTTGTACAGTTATCACTTACAGCCTCATTTTTTGGACTTGCACTAGGTCAGTTTCTTATTGGACCAATCTCTGATGTCTATGGTCGAGTAAAACCTCTTGTCGTAACTCTTTTGTTTTTTGTCATATCATCTTTTTTATGTTCAATAGCAAAAAGTGCAGAGAGTTTTATCTTGTTCAGACTTGTACAGGGAATGTCAGCTGCTGGAGGAATAGTACTTACAAGATCGATTGCTTGTGACAAATTTAGAGGATATAAGCTTACATCCTTCATGTCATTTTTAATGGCAATAAATTCTATTGCTCCTATTCTTGCACCTATAATTGGCTCATTCATTATTTCATTTGGCCCCTGGCAGGCTCTTTTTTATGTGCTCACAGGATGGGGCGTACTTCTCATATTGCAGACTGTTTTATTTGTCGATGAATCTTTAGATAAGAACAAAAGAGCAAAGAGCATAAAGGATTCGATAGTGCTTATGAAAGCAGATCTTTTTAATGTAAGATTTATGCTTGTATGTATTGCTTTTGCAATGATTATGGGAGGTTTTTTTTCATATCTTGCTGCATCTCCATTCGTCTTTCAGAGTATTTACGGATTTACACCATTTGAGTATTCACTTACATTTGCTCTTGTGTCTTTATGTGTATCTGCAATAGCTCCTTTTTCAGGAACATTTGCAAAACGCTTTTCTAATATCAATACCTCAAGATGTGCAATCATTCTTATGATTGTATCAGGACTTATTGCAATGATTATTGCCCTTAGTCCACCTCAGTCTTTTATTCCAATACTTCTTGTGTTCTGCGTTTACTGTTCCATGATGGGATTTTCAATGTCATGTGGATTTAGTATTGCAATGGAGTTTAAAAAAGGTGGAGCAGGAGCTGCATCAGGAATTTTTGGTGTTATGTACTTTGTTATAGGATCACTAATTTCACCTTTTGTAGGAATTTTTGGTGAAAATTCAATGATTCCTCTAGCATTTAATCTTTTATTCTGTGCTATTCTGGCATTAGTGTTTTTAGAACTATCAAAAAGGTTAAAAAGATAAATGAACTTATTTAAAGGATCATTAATAGCTTCATTACTTTGTCTAAGTCCTCTTTGTTATTCTCAAATTGATGATATTGATGCAAAGACAAAGGCAAAGATTGAAAGTATTATCGATGAGTATGTTTCTACACATCCTGAAATCATCATAAGAGCTATGCAAAAGCTTGAACATGATGAGCAGGCAGTTCAGGCAAA
The DNA here is from genome assembly GCF_045124615.1 of Succinivibrio sp. Classification (NCBI taxonomy): domain Bacteria; kingdom Pseudomonadati; phylum Pseudomonadota; class Gammaproteobacteria; order Aeromonadales; family Succinivibrionaceae; genus Succinivibrio; species Succinivibrio sp. The sequence continues at coordinate 1,874 of NZ_JBGVMC010000133.1, read as the reverse complement.
TAATGTAAAAAATGCTGGTATTGAACTAAGAAATGACAGCACACTTCCTCAGATAAATACAAGCAGAGCAAAACACTATATTGTTGAGTTTTTTGATTTTAACTGTGGTTACTGTAAAGTTCTTGAGCCAATGCTTGAAAGAGCATTAAAAGAATTCGATCTGCAGATTATCTATGTAAATGTTCCTATCATCAAGGAAGAATCAAGTCAGTCTGCTGTTTTTTCTCAGGCTGTATACAATATCGATAAAAAAGCTTATTTCAAATTCCACAAGTACTTTATGACCCCAGGATATAGAAGTGCTGATACAGATACCTTAAAAAAACTTTGCAAAGAGTACAATGTTGATTTTAATAAGGTAGTAACTGAACTTAAGTCAAAAAGACCACATGAGAGAATTACAAAATCAATAGCTCAAAGTACAAATCTTAAGATCTCAGGTACTCCTTATCTGATTATTGATGGTAAAGAGTTAAGAGGTGCATTTAGAGATTATGAACAGTTAAAGGCTTTACTTAAGGATTAGCATGTCATTTTCACTGGTTTTAATACTGCTCATACCTCTACTTTTTGTCATTGGTACAGTATATAGCTCTATAAAGGAGCAAAAGAAGCTTGAAAATGGGCAACTTAAAACTATACTAACCAAAAGAGAGCAGTTAAGACAGAAGACATTAGATAAGTTATCTGATAAAAACAGATAGATGTCATCTTAATTTTATTGCTTGATTATAAATTCACCTGGAACACTTAAAACACTTATGAAAAAGATATTCCTTTTACTAGCATTTTTTCTTTTTTCTGTTTCATTTAATACATCATATGCCTATAAGGTAGGTCTTCTGATGCCGACACAGAACGAGACTAGGTGGTATAGCGATGGTTTCGTTCTTGAACAGAAAATGAAAAGTGCAGGCTTTCAAACAGAACTGTTTTTTGCCGGAGATGCTGATGTAGCATTGCAGCAGCGTCAGATTTCAAGAGTTATTAACGAAGGCTGCAATGTACTTGTAATCGGCAGTATTGACGGAGCTGCTCTTACTGAGGTGTTAAAAGAAGCCAAGCAAAAGAATATTAAGGTTATCAGTTATGACAGACTGATTACAGGTACTGATGCTGTAAGTTACTATGCAACTTTTGATAATGCAAAAGTAGGTGAGCTGCAAGGAAGATTCCTTATCGGAAGATTAAAACCTTATGCATCAGATGATGTTAAGTATATTGAGCTTTTCTATGGCAGTATCGATGATAACAATGCTAGATACTTTTTTAACGGAGCAATGAAGTATCTTCAGCCTCATCTGGACAGCGGAAAATTTGTTATCAGATCAAAACAAATTGATCCTAAAGTGATCCAGACTCCAGCATGGAGTACACAGGAAGCTGCCAAGCGTATGTCATCACTGATTGAACAATACAATTACAGACCAAGTGGTGAAAGACTTGATGCTGTTTTAGCCCCTGCTGACTGTATTGCTTTAGGTATTGTATCCGCTCTTAAAAGAGAAGGTTTTACAGATAGCAATATGCCTGTTATCACGGGACAGGATGCATCCACTGAAGGCTTAGAGCATGTAAAGTCTGGTGCTTTGGGAATGACAATCTTAAAAAATCCAGACGATCTGTCTAGTGTGGTTGTTGAGATGGTTGAGGCTATTGCAGAAGGTAAAGAACCACAAATTAACGATACAACAACATATGATAATGGAGTATACGTTGTACCGTCATATCTTTGTGAACCAAAGATTGTCACAAAGAAAAATATGAAAGATCTAATAAAAAATCTTTAATTATCTTTATAAAAAGTAAGCCGGCTATAGTATGCCGGTTTTTTTTATGAAAAATATTTTCAGTTATACACCAAAAAAAGTATT
>NZ_JBGVMC010000132.1:0-2457 GCF_045124615.1 Succinivibrio sp. | reverse complement strand
TATATATTATGGACTATGATACACCCAAAATGAATTTTTGAAAAGAAAAATCCTTAAAAATCAGTGGGGAAAAATTTATATTTAGGGAATTTGTGATGAAAATCACCCCTGTTAGATACTAGGGGTGACGGAGTTTAGGTTATATAAAGCCCTGAAAATTCAGGGCTTTTTTTTGTATCTGCACAATTCCGATTTTTTATTTCTTAAAATAGTTTTCATCTTTTCGATTTTTGTTGAAAACTAGTGAAAGAAATTATCATATATACGCACAAATATTGTAATCTTCCTGATTTGATTAGTGATAAAATTTCAATATTCCTAAAATTAGGGATAATAATTTAATAATACTTGAATATTTTATTCTTGAAGGTATAAAAATGAAAAAGTCCGCTTTAGCATTAGTATTATCTGCAGCTTGCTCTTTATCTGCAAATGCTGCTGTTGAGGGTACATGGTCTGTTGGTGCAGCAGGTGGTTGGACCCACTATTTTGAACAAAATTTCAATACTACTTATGATGTAACAGATGACTCATACGACAAGTTAAATATTTCTGATAGCAATGGTTATGGATTTAAGTTAAACGGTGAATACAATTTCACTGATTATTTAGGCTTAGGTTTAGCTTGGGACCATATGAGAGGCGGTAAGATTGAGAGTACTGAAATATCATCAGATGGTGCTCTCTTTTACAGTGATACATATAAGTTTAAGGCAAATGTTGCAGAGCTTTATGCAAGATTAGCTATGCCTTTAGATAACAACGGTTCAGATGTTTTCTTTAAAGTTGGTCCTGCTGTTTCATGGTTTAAAGTTAATGGAGATACAGAGCGTAAGTTAGGAGCTGTTGCAGGTATCGGTGGTCAGTGGGCTGTAAATGATGCTCTCGCAATCCGTGCAGGTTACGACTTCTTCTTCAAAACAGCAAAATCAGAAGACTCATCTGATAAGATCAATACTGGTCTTTTATATGTTGGTTTACAGTATTCATTTGGTGCTCCAAAAGCTCAGGCTCCTGTAGTTCAGGCTCCTGTTGCAAAGAAAACTATTCGTGTAACTGAGAATCACTCATTAGCTGCAGGTTTATTATTCCCATTTGATGGTTCAAATCTATCAGTTGAAGGAAAGAAAGCAATCAATGATGTTGTTGAATCATCAAAGGCTTTACAGAATACTGAGTTTGAAGTTTATGGTTATACAGATCGTTTAGGCTCTGATGCATACAATAACAAGTTATCACAGCGCCGTGCTGATTCTGTAACAAATGAGTTACAGAACAAGGGTGTTACTGTAAAGGTTTCAGAAGGTAGAGGTAAGTCTTCTCCTGTTACTGGTAACAAGTGTGATGGTGTAAAGGGCCGTAACAATGTTATCAACTGTTTAGCTGCAGATCGTCGTGTAGAGATCGTTATCACTGGCGATACCACAAAAGAAGAGCAGTTATAATATAATCATTTAATAAGCTGATCTATAAGGCTATAGCAAAAAAAATTGTTATAGCCTTTTTCTTTTTAATTCTTCTTATAAATCCGTCTAATACTTAACTAAGCAAATACGACTAAACTTTTTATCGTTTAATCATATTTATAGGAACTATTATGAAAAGATCTTTACTTGCTTTAGCAGTAGCTTTAGGTGTTTCACTAACTGCAAATGCAGCTGTTGAAGGTACTTACTCTGTAGGTGCTGCAGCTGGTTGGAATTACGCTTTTGATCATAATTTTGGTTATAAAGCTTACACATTTTCAAATGGCGTAAACGCTAAATATAAAGAAAAATTATCAGATAGACACGGATATGGTTTCAAGCTAAACGGCGAGTATAATTTTACAGATTGGTTCGCTTTAGGTGCTGGATATGATTACTTAAATGGTAATAAGTACAAAGTTGATGGCCAATTATCTAACGGTACAACTTTATCTACAGGCGATACAAAATTACATTCAAATATTATTGAGTTATATGGCAGAATTGCAATGCCATTAGATAACAATGGTTCAGATATTTTCTTCAAGGTGGGCCCTACCTACAATATGACAACACTAGCTACAGGTCATAGCCGTGAATGGGGCGCTGTAGCTGGTATTGGTGCTCAGTGGGCAGTTAACAACCAGTTAGCTTTAAGAGCAGGTTACGATTATTTATATAAAGCAGCTAAGACTACAACTGGTGAAAGAATCGATAACGGTCTTTTATATGTAGGCGTTCAGTATACATTTGGTAAGAAAGAAGAGCCTGTAGTTGCTCCAAAACCAGCTCCAAAGAAGACTGTTCGTATCACAGAGAACCACTCTTTAGCAGCAGGCTTATTATTCCCATTTGATGGTTCAAATCTTTCAGCAGAAGGTAAGAAAGCAATCAATGATGTTGTTTCTTCATCTGACAAATTTGATAATACAGAATTTGAAGTATATGGCTATACAGATCGTTTAGGCTCTGATGCATACAACAACAAGTT
>NZ_JBGVMC010000131.1:0-6599 GCF_045124615.1 Succinivibrio sp. | reverse complement strand
ACCGCCAGGTGGCAGAATGGCAACCATTAAAGTGTAATCTGCGCTGATTACTGTGCATTCAAGACTTTTGCCAAAATCTCCAAACAGATAATAGGCACCAGCAAATAATGTTCCCTGTCCTAGAATTTCTCTAATAGCACCTAATACAAACAGTACGATAAAGAAACCAATACCGTTTCCAAGTGCATCAAACAATGATGGAAGAATAGAGTTTTTTCCTGCATATGCTTCAGCTCTTCCCATAATAATGCAGTTTGTAACAATAAGAGCAAGATAAATACCAAGCTGAGCGTACAGTTCAGGGAAATAAGCCTCAACGTAGAATTTAACTGCAGTTACAAGTGTTGCAATAAAAAGCACATATACAGGTATTCTTATTTCTTTGAAAATAAGTTTTCTTATAGCAGAGATAATCAGTGAACTTAGTGTTAGTACTAAAAGTGTTGCAATACCAAGTCCAATAGCAGAGCATGCTGATGTTGTAACAGCAAGCAGAGGACAAAGACCTAGTAATTGGCAAAGTCCTGGATTATTTGACCAAAGACCTTTGAAAAAATCCTTTAGCATTGATTTAAAGTCATTGCCATTTTTATTCTCAGAGCAAGGTTTCTTTGTACCTTCTGTATATTCGATTTCTTTGTTAATTTCTGACATATTTTCCTTAATTCATTCTGCATTTATTAAGTTTTACTGTATCTATTTTTTCAAGCTCTTTTAAAGCATTGTAAGTTGCAAGTACTGTAGCTCTTGATGTAACGGTAGCACCTGTAAAGTAATCAAAGTCACCGCCATATTTCTTTACATCCCACTTTGTATCTTCAAGACCAAGATTATTAAACTGATCAAGGTAGCTGCCATGAGCTCTGTCTACCTTGTCGCCAAGTCCTGGAGTTTCCTGTGAAAAGAAAATATCTGCTTTATAGACTTTTTTATCTTCTGTAAAACCAGCAATCATGACAAGCGGATCTGAATAACCAAGATTTGTCTTGTAGGTCATTACATAGCCTTTTATATGGTTATCCAAAGCTGCAACATAAAGTTTGTTGTTTCTGCCAATATACTTGCTGTTCTTTAAGCTGTAGCAGACAATTTTAGTTTTATTGTTCAATGCATCATTTGGTAGTAGTGATTTAACTTTGCCTTCAATAGAATTAGACTGATTCTGTGCAATAATTGATGCAGTTGATTTATCAACAGCCAAAATGCCACTGACACAGATAACACCAGTTAGAGTAAGACTTAAAGCACTCAAAAGTGATCTTTTTGTTTTTGAAAATCTGACTCTCTTTTCTTTATTTTCTGTATCTGACAGAAGAATTTTTTCAAGGTTCTTATTAGCCATACTAGTGTTTTCCTCTGTATTTAATACCATAGGCTCTACGTTTAGTCAGAACATCAATTAGCGGAGCACAGGCATTTGAAAGCATAACAGCAAATGCTACAGTATCATTGTATGAGCCGAATGCTCTTAGGAAAACAATTAAAAAGGCTAAAAGAATAGCAAAGTAAATTCTTCCTTTAGATGTACCAGCATTTGTAACAGGATCAGTCATGATGTAGAAGGCACAGATCATGGTGCCACCAATTAAAAGACCGTCAGTTACGCTCATAAAGTAACCTGGGTACAGCTTGTGCATTACAAACTGAATAAGAATGAATGCAGCAAAGAAAGCAACCACCATTCTGATGATAATTATTCTAAAGCTCATCAGTACGATGCCACCTATGCAGTAAGCGATAAACAGAGCAAGATATGCCTGATATTTTGCAGATGTAAATTCATGACCGTCAAGACGGTTAAGCTCACCTTGCTTTCTGTAGGATTTGATAGCATCAAGATATGTTGCACCAGACATGACATCTACCTTATCAAGTAGCTTTGTTGCCATAGTCAAAGCATCATTTGACTCCTGATTATCATCGCTTATTGTCATTGCATCTATCTGATTTTGCACTAATTCCTTTGAAGCTCCCCTATAAATGATAGAGTAGCTTTCAGTGAGTGTTGCAGCCTTATATGCCTGAGGAGCTGGAGATACATAGCTTGAGCCTACAATGCCGGGACATGAAATCATAATGAATACAAATCCTGCCATAGCTGGATTGAATATATTCTGACCAAGACCGCCAAAGATAACTTTAACTATAAGTATTGCAAATACTGTTGCAACAACAGAGTAGTAACATGGCAGCATTGGTGGCAGTGTAAGGGCAAGAATTAAGGATGTGACAACAGCTGACAGATCGCCTACATTTCTTGATATTTTCTGATGCCTTAAAAGTGAAACTAAAGCTTCAAGAACAACTGCTGTAATGGTACAGTTTAAAAACTGAAAAATAATACCAAAACCGAAGTAGTAAATTTCAACTCCTACAGCAGGTATTAATGAGAGCAGTACAATAAGCATGATCCACTGTGTAGTCATGCGTGCTTTTAAATGTGGAGCTGTTTCGAGTCCTAACAGCTGCTTAACTCTTCCTTGTGACTGAGAGATATTCATAATTATTTTTTAGTACGTATTGTTTTCTTTTTTAATGCTTTTGGTAAAACGATTTCTTTCTCAACATCAAGATTATGAGACATGAGAACCTGTGGAATTACTTTTTTAGGCTCAGGATTCTGAAGGGAATCATCAGGCTCTAAACCTACAAGTTTAGGTTTATTATCAGATGGAGGGATCTCATCATAGGTTTTTATGTCAAGACCAATATCTTTTCTACCTGCTGATTTTCTTAAAAAGTCGGGCAATTCAAGTATCTTTTCTTCCATATTATCAGTTTTAATCTCATCTGTAATAATATTACTTTCTGGGAGAATTGATTTTTCCTGGCGTCCTTGATGCATTGCAATTTCTTTTGCACGCATTTTTGATAATTTTAGTTTTTCAAGACGTTCCTTTTCAGAGACATCAGAAGACATTTCATCAGTCTTCTTACCTGCAAGCATAGCTTCTTTTCGCTGTTTTGCAAGTAATTTTGCCTCTTCAAGAGCTTTTGCTTTGGCTTTTGCAAGCTCTTCTGGAGTCATCTTGGCTTCAGCTTCCTTTTGAGCCTTGATTTTTTCAAGTGCTTTTTGTTTTCTTAGCTGACGCTCTTCTTCCTCTTTCTTTAAGCGAAGCTCTTTGTCAAGCATTCTCTGTTTTGCTCTTGCATTACGAACTTCAGCATCATAAATATGCTTTTCAACAGCTTTTTCATACCTGAACTGTGCTGTCAGAGGAATGAACGATGGGCATACATAAGAACATGCTCCGCACAGTGAACAGTCAAAAATACCTGCCTTCTGGCATGCAGCATGGTTATGAGCCTTAGATTGAGAATACATCTGATATGGAACTAGTCTTGAAGGACAGACTCTTGCACAGCGACCGCATCTTATGCAGTTGGAACTTTCCTTTAATCTTGGAATCTGCTCTGTAGTAGGAGCAAGAACACAAGAATTTGACTTTGTAATAGGTACATCAATTGTTGGCAGAGTAAAGCCCATCATTGGGCCACCTAATATGATTCTTTGATGGTATTCTGGATTTAGTCCAAGATTAGATAAAAGGAATCTTACAGATGTTCCAAGACGAACTCTGATGTTTGCCTTTCGTTTTAGTGAATCACCGGTAACTGTTACAACTCTTGATGTAACAGGAATACCGTCAACAATAGCCTCTTTGATACTCAATACAGTTGCTACATTGTTGATTACAATACCTGCCTCTGAAGTATGTGCCTTGTAAGGAATTTCAATGCCCGTAACAGCTTTTATGACGTTTCTTGCTGCACCTGTTGGATATTTGGTTGGTAGAATTCTAATAGATGCAATATCTGAAAGTGCCTGGGTCATCGCTGCAATAGCGTTTTTCTTGTTGTCTTCGATTGCAACAATGGTGATTTTAGGATTCAGGATCTTCTTTAGGATCTTTATTCCAAGAGCAATATCAGTTGCTTTTTCCTGCATCAATCTGTCATCACAGGTAATTGCAGGCTCACACTCACATCCATTGATAATTAGAACATTGATACTTTCAGGATTTGCTCTTACAGCTGATGAGAGCTTTGCCTCAGTTTGGAACTGAGCACCACCCATACCTTCAACACCAAAGTCTTTTATTCTTGCTAACAGAAGTTCTCTATCTTTGTTTTCCCAGTCTGTAATAGGACTTGAATCAACAGCTTCATCAAATCCGTCTGGTTTAATGGTTATGCAAAGACCTGTATAGCCACTTGGATGAGGCAGAATTTCCTTTGAAATTGAGCTAATTGTACCTGATGTGGAAGCATGTACAGGAACAAGTCTTGATTTTTCATTTGGCTGTGTAAGTTTCTGACCTCTTTTTACATGGTCACCTACATTAACAAGGATCTCACCATCATCACCTAGATGTTTTTCAATTGGCAGACAGATAAGAGAAGGTAGCTTCAGTTCTACTATTACAGAATCTGAAGTATCCTTCATCTCCTTTGGTTTGATTCCTCCAAAGAATTTGAATATTTTTTCCTGTGCTATTTTTTTTAGCTGTTTTGATGACAGTATCATTTAGTTATTTCCGTTTTTTATCTGCACTGCATGAATATTCCAGTCAAAGTGGGATAGATTGTGCTCAAGGCGGATCATTTCAATACATTCTTCAGGGCATGCCTTTACACACTCATCACATCCTATGCATTCTTCTGTATCAACTACATGAGGCTGTTTTAAAATACCAGTGATTGCATCAACAGGACATTTTCTCTTGCATTTACCGCAACCGTTACACTTGTTATCATGAATATAGGCAACAGTTCTAGGAGAGAACAGCTCTGATTCATAATCCTCACCTGCGCAGAGTTTTGTACCAAGCATTGAGGCAAGCTGTTTTGCAACATCAGCACCTGCAGGCTTACATAGATTGCAGGCGCACTCCCCCTTAGACAGAGCATCTGCATATGCATTACATCCAGGATAACCACACTGACCGCAGTTGATTCCAGGAAGAAGAGTTAAAATTCTTTTTGTTTTAGAATTCTCATTGTTTGATCCAAGACCAGATAAAAAGGATAAAACAATACCGCAAACAAAGAGTGTTAAAGCAAGATAACAAATAAACTCATGTTCCATTATGCCGCACTCCCTGCAAATCCTGCAAAGCCCATGAAAGCAAGTGATAAAAGTCCTGCAGTCACCAGTGCAATTGCTGTATTCTTAAATGGTTCTGGAACATCTGAAATTGCAAGTCTTTCTCTTATAGCTGCAAATATTACAAGTACCAGTGTAAAACCAAGACCTGCACCTGTTGTAAATGCAAGACACTCGGACAGAGAAAACTGCAGTGACTGCTGAAGAAGAACAAGCCCCAAAACAACACAGTTTGTTGTAATTAGAGGTAAGTAGATACCAAGAGCATTGTGCAGTTCATAAGATAGGTTATAAATTATGATTTCAACAAGCTGAACTGTTACTGCAATGACAACAATATCCATCAGAAGTTCTAGTGATTCTAAATGGTAGTATGCAAGTACGTAATGATTTACAAAATAACAGCTCATTGATGTTATCAGTAAAACAAAAGTTGTTGCAAGGCCCATTCCTGCTGCAGATGAAATCTTGTTAGATACACCAAGAAAAGGGCACAATCCTAAAAATCGTACAAGAACAAAGTTATTGACTAAAGCTGCGCCAAAAAATAAAAACAGTAAATGTGTCATATGTACCAGTGAAAAAATTTATATACAACTGAATATAATAACGCAACTTTTTCAAATTTAAATGAAAAAATTTATATAAAAATTCAGTATTGTTTTTAGCTATTACAGAAGATAATCATTGATTATATAAGACAGTCAGATTTCTTTTGATATAATGCTCTGATAGTTATATATAGCAGAAAGCAGACTGTATATCATTTATTTTTCTTTTGTTAAAGATCAGATCTAATTTGAATTATCAGAAAAAAGGAATACAAAATGTATTCCTTTTTAAGCATATTCAATGAGATATAGATGCTATCTGCCTAGCATTTTTTTGAAAGATGCATCAACAGTGTCGTATGCAAACTGATAATTTTCATTTAGATCAAGCTTTTCACGGATTGTAGCTTCGGCAATTCTTGGATATGATTTTGCGTTTGGATCAACCTTAAAGAAGCTTAAGTGAACAAATTTTGTTAAATGAGGTCTTTTACTTCTTGTTGAATATTTCATGAAGTGAGAGCAGTTAATCTCTTCAGCCTGAGAACGTGAGAAAACAGTTGCTGTTTTTAAATTGTTGTCCTTTGCTATTTTTACAAATAGTTCGCCATATTTCTCGCTCATTTTATTTGAGTATTTTTCAGGCATTACAATGCATAACTTAGAAATCTGAGCACTATCATCTGCACTCATAGGTCTTGTATTACTTCCTGCACAGCCAGTAAGAACAAGTGGTAAAACAGCGCTTAGAGCTAATAAAGTCTTTTTTATCATAAAATCTCCAATTGGTGAAAAATTGATGTACTTATAAGATAATCTTGTTTATGTGATTATAATGTATTTTTATGAAATACAAGGCTTAATATTAGTTCATCATGTGATTGATATCAAAGACTTTTTTTATGAAGAAATTAAATAAAGAATCTATTGAAACACTTTTT
>NZ_JBGVMC010000130.1:0-1995 GCF_045124615.1 Succinivibrio sp. | reverse complement strand
CTTTTCAACACTGTGAGATGTTGCCATATCCAGAGGCTCCTTCATGTAAGGAACTCTGCTAGTTCTCCATTTACCTGGTTCAGGAGAAGTGCCAGGTGCTACAAAACGGTATTGATCTGACCACTCCGAACCAGTAAGCCTAGGTCTAGGCTTTAAAGTTTTATTTAGAGCGGTAAAAAATAGATTCATAAGCTTAATAGGCTTAAAATAGAGAAAAGCACAGACAATCTGCGACAATCATCTGTGCTTAGACTTTTTATATACAAGGATTTTTTATGAATCAGAACAATCTCACATTGAGAATTGATCCTTCTCTACAACAAGCTATTGAAAGCATGTATAAGTTATATAATCCGACCATGCTGGCTCTCGCTAAAACAGTTTATTCAGTCAACAAGATATTTTATTCTCAGGAGTTTGAAACTATTCTCAGAACAACATTCGTTGCCATGGAACCATCAATAAAATTGGCAATGGCTGTAAAAGAACTTGTTTCTCCTTCCCTGGCTAAAGCAGCAGTTCAGTTTGCTCAACATGCTAAATACTTATCTTCAATCATCAATACGTTAGATACCAATTCTCAGAATGAACTCTGTTCTGAAATAAAACGGTTAAAGAAAGAAGATTTTCAATGTATTGTTAAAGGTTATGAAAAAGTTGAAGCTCTTGACGACAAATCCAAAACAGACTTTGATAATGCAACGCAAAAGTTATCAATACAGGAATCAACTCAAACCCTGATTGGTTTTGCAGATTTAGATCCTATTGCTATCAAAGCAGAACTTAAGAAAATATCCAATCAATCAAGTGTCATTGCAAAGAATACAAAGCCTAAACCTCTGTACCAGGTAACTATTAAAGAGATTCTAATAGGTCTTGCAATTAACGGACTTATTTATGGATTTTCTGAGATTTATCAATACTGTCAAACAGTTTACGAACAGAGCGTACAACAAGAAATTCATAAACAAGACGAGACACAGCAACAGCAAGAATTCCAAGATAGAAGAATGATAATGCCACAAATAGCACTATCAAAAAGGAATCTACCTGCACTGTATAAATGTTAGTTGTTTCTCCAGAATAAGCTAAGGAAATTAGGTCCGGAAGACCATTTTTATATAAAGAATAAATCACAACACTTACGACAGCACAAAAGACTGGATAAATAGCCAGTTTAATCACTGTATAACATATGGTTAGAAGTTTCATTTGACTTATTCCTTTACATTTAACTTCTGAGAAATCATGCCATACCACTCAATCAGATGGTTATAGTAGGTTGACGTTTTGCTAAAGATGATTGTGTAACACCATCAGAAAAAGTCATTTATAATTTCTCAAGTTCTTCATTAGTTACAATATCATCAGGATGCTCTAAAGCTTCTTTTGCAAGCCTATCCTGGGAAATAATTAGAGCTAATGCATTGTTGTCCTCTACAGTATCAACAATCTCAAAGGGTTCTGCTACAGAAACAGATTTACCTGATTCAGTAAGATGTGCCCCTGGTTTTAAAACCATTACTGGTAAATCATCATCTAAATCTGCAATAAATTTCTTTAATTCACCTACTGAATTAATTTCCATGAATACTCTCCTGAGATATTTTGTTGTACCAATCAATTAAATGATTGTAGTAAGTTGCGTTAATATCGCAGTCTCTTGCCACAATCATCTGGTCATTAAGTAATTTCTGAAATGCTCTTTTGTCTTTTCCACTGCAGTCACATTTACCTTGTGATACTGCTGAGGAAGCGGTGGCATCTGAGGGCAGTGTTGCTGTGTCGGAATCGGTGTACTCTGAGAACTGCAGCTGCAGAGCATTAAGTTCATCGATAGCACTAGCATAACGTTTTTCAAGATCATCCAAGTCTTCCTGCGTTTTTGCTGCATTGATTTGCGCTGTCTTCTGGTGTTCATGTTCAACCTCCAGCTGTTGAATCAAATTAGCTCTTTCTTGCTCCAGTGCATTTTTCGCAACGTTCAGACGTTCA
>NZ_JBGVMC010000129.1:0-2283 GCF_045124615.1 Succinivibrio sp. | reverse complement strand
CTTTTCAACACTGTGAGATGTTGCCATATCCAGAGGCTCCTTCATGTAAGGAACTCTGCTAGTTCTCCATTTACCTGGTTCAGGAGAAGTGCCAGGTGCTACAAAACGGTATTGATCTGACCACTCCGAACCAGTAAGCCTTGGTCTAGGCTTTAAAGTTTTATTTAGAGCGGTAAAAAATAGATTCATAAGCTTAATAGGCTTAAAATAGAGAAAAGCACAGACAATCTGCGACAATCATCTGTGCTTAGACGTTTTATATACAAGTTAAAGGAATCTTTATGTATCAAGATATTATAAATATCCACTACTCTTTGCCATCTGGAATAATTTGTCCTCACTGCAAAATCAGATCAAATGACAGAGATTATGAAACAACATCTATTCCTACAGGACATATAAAAGATTATTTTGATGAAATTGAAGCTTCATATGAAAGAGGTAAGATGCTTAGATGCCCTGTTTGCAATAAATTAACAGTTCTAATTGACGACAAAATTGTCTATCCAAATAATCTTCCTATTGAACCCAATAATGATATGCCTGAAGATGTAAAAGCTATATTTATTGAAGCTTTATCTATTGCAAATAAATCTCCACGCGCAGCATGTGCTCTACTTCGTTTATGTACAGAAAAACTATGCTTGCATCTGGGAGCGAATCAACATAAAAATCTTGCAGAAAAAATAAAAGAAATCTCAACCAATCCTGATGTAATTAATCTACTAGAAGCTTGTCGTATAGCAGGAAACAAAGCAGTTCACCCTGCCTTAGTTGATATAACAGAAAATGATGTTATTCTTGTAGAGAATCTCGCAAAGTTTATAAATTTAGTTATAACAACAACTATTACCACTCAGAGATTAGCTGAAGATATTAAAAATAGATTCACCCCAAAAGATCGAGCAAACTGATTTTACTCAATGTCTCTGGATTGAATTTTAAATATCTGCCTTCTTTGTAACAGACTTTAAACAGTATCAAATAAGACAATAATTCTTCCAAAAGAACACTGTTTTCACTCGCATAAAGTGAAACGGTGTCTTTGTGCTCAAAGATATAACCAGATTCATCCCAAACAGGAATATTATTTGAACTTCGACTAATTAAATCTAATATTAGTTTTACATCAACTTTATTCATCTGCTTACACTCTTATACCAATCAATCAAATGGTTATAGTACGTTGTTGTAATGTCACAGTCTTTTGCAACAATCAATTGTTCATTAAGAAGTCTTTGAAGTTTTGCCTTGTCCTTTCCACTGCATTGACATTTGTCTTTTTGAACTGTTCTGGAAGCGGAGGCATCTGAGGGCAGTGTTGCTGTGTCGGAATCGGTGTACTCTGAGAACTGCAGCTGCAGAGCATTAAGTTCATCGATAGCACTAGCATAACGCTTTTCAAGATTGTCCAGGTCTTTCTGCGTTTTTGCTGCATTGATTTGTGCTGTCTTCTGGTGTTCATGTTCAACCTCCAGCTGTTGAATCAGATTAGCTCTTTCTTGATCCAGTGCATTTTTCGCTACGTTCAGACGTTCAATTTCTGCTTGATCGTTTCTTGTCGCATAACCGGCAATATAACCAACCGCAAAAGCGACTGCACCTAAAATCAGTGTATTCTTAATGGATAACATTGGGAGACTCCAGAAACGAAAAAGACTGAGCGTTTCTAAGATAGAAATAGTTTTGCTTCAGCTTTACGGCGCCTGGTTAAACCTGCAACTTCAACACCACCGGCTTTGTTAATATCCAGAAATTCTTTAGCAGCTCCTTCTTTGTCTCCAGACTTCATTTTCTTCCAGAGCTTGTAACTGACTAAAGTCTGAATAGGAGTTAGACGCTTGCCATTCTCAAGTAGCTTACCCTGCAAATTAAAAAGAAGACATACCAGGGCATCAAACATTCCTTGAGTAACTTCAATTTCATCAACGTTTAATGCAGATTCAATCTGATACTCATATTTAGCAATATCTGCCTTTAAAAGCAGTTCAGCTTCAGCTTCAGTGCAAACCATGCCTTCATACACATCTGGGGAATGATGACCATATCCAATAGTCCATCCTTTCTCATGTGGCAGAGGTTTATATGCTTTTGTTCTGAGTCCTTCAAAATTCTGAATAAGGGCAATGGCATGAGAAGAAACACGCATCTTAATTTATTCCTGATGTTAAATAGTTAATTGTCAAAATGCCTGCAATGTTGCAGATTCCATAGACTAAAAAAGGGATACCTAAAGCAATACTGATAAATGCCCAGGAGAACTCAGCAAAGTAACAAAACGGA
>NZ_JBGVMC010000128.1:0-4592 GCF_045124615.1 Succinivibrio sp. | reverse complement strand
TGATTTTGATTAAACATTGCTGTTTGTGGATTCTGGTTAATCTGGAAACCATGTGAATTGTTCTGTCCATATTGTCCATGATTTCCATTCTGATTTGAAGCATATGCATTAGATTGCTGCTGAGGCTTGAATGATGAATTGCTCTGTGGCATATCATAAGAATCCTCACGAGGAGCTTTGCTTCCAAGCATTAGAAGACCTGCAGGATCACATACAACCTCAGTGATATAACGCTTGTTGCCATCTTTGTCATCATAACTTCTTGTTCTTAGTTTACCTTCAATGTGAACCTGAGAACCTTTGTGTAGGTACTGACCAATGATTTCTGCATTTTTACCAAAAGCAACAACACGAACCCATTCTGTTGATTCAGTTTTATTTCCATTCTGATCTCTTCTATATTCGTTGATTGCAAGAGTAATTGTTGCAACTGATGTTCCTGATTGTGAAGGTCTTACCTGTGGTTCATCACCTAAGTTACCAATTAGTGTGACTCTGTTGAATCCGCCTGCCATTATATTTTCTCCTCAAAATAGGTATCGCATTAAATTTAGGTTTCGTGGCGAAGAAAATTACTAGTTCGTCTCACGATCTAGGCAAGTAATTTTATCATAAGATACATGGGGTATTTTTGAGAAAAAGTTCTAATTTTCAAAAACTTTTTATTATTTCTATTTTGCACGGAAAACGAACTATCAGTAATTATTTTCCGTGCATAAAATTTAGCTGTAGATGACTTTGATTCCGTTATTACCAACTATGTCTCTGATCCCTTCAATCAGATCATCTGTAGGTGCAAATCTGAAGCGGTCATCTCTAATTTTCATTAGTTTGTTATCAACAATAAGGTCGATGCTGCACCCTTTTGTAATTAGATCAGGCTCATCTGAACTTTGTATCATCTGATTAATCTCAGGTACATATAGACGGTTTCTGAGCATAATTTCGTCTATTTGTTCAATGTTTTCTTCTACATTAAGTGAGCTTAGATTTAATACAATTTTTCTTGCATTTTTTAATCTTAGGCTTTCAAGAGTCTCAAGCTTTTTGATTCTGAGTCGAGTCAATCCATCATTGGTCATGGATAAAAAGCCTTGAACTACAATTACAAGTGGGGATGGAATTTCTTCTGCTGCCTTAGAGCCTTTTTTCTTGCCTTTATCAAAAATAGATTTTTGAATTTCTTCAAATGCTTCTGCCTGTGATCCAAAGAGCATGAATTCAAAGGTTGAAGTACTATCATCAATAGCAATACGGTAGAATTTTCTATTGTCCTTTGATGAAAGTCCTTCTACTACGCTGATAACCACTCCTGCTACTGTAACAAAGTTAGGTTTATCCATCGTACCTGGTATCATGTTGTTTAAGGTAAGCTCGCCGCAGTATCTTAAAAGTTCTGCTTTATATGGATCGATAGGATGTCCTGACAGATATAAACCAAGAATATGCTTTTCGTGGAAAAGTCTTACCTTATCTGACCATTCCTTGCAGTTAACATAAGCTGGCTTAGTATTTGGATCATCAATCATCGAGAACAGATCTAGCTGACCTGTAGACAGATTTTCCGCTTTTTGCTGTGCATATTTTAATGCTGTAGGAATAGATGCATACATTTTTGCTCTGCTAGGTCCAATACTGTCTAAAGCCCCACTTTTTACTAAAGCTTCTAATGTTCCTTTTGATAGAAAATTTGTTCCTACTCTGTATGCAAAATCAAAGAAATCAGTATATTTTCCGTTCTTCTCTCTCTCTTCTACAATGTGATCAACGAGCCTTTCTCCAACACCTTTGATAGCGGAGAAACCATAGATAACATTGCCTTTTATATCACAACCAAAACGGAATTTACCGATGTTTACATCAGGTGGGCATACATCAACATTAAGTCTATGGCACTCACCGATATAGGCAATCAGTTTTTCAGTTTTCATGCAGTCAGCAGTCATCATGGCTGCAAGAAACTGAGCTGGGTAGTGAACTTTTAGATAGAGAGTCCACCAAGCAACTAGTGCATATGCTGCAGAGTGTGATTTGTTAAAACCGTATGCAGCAAACTGTTCAACCTGATCGAAAATCTTAGTCATGATTTCCAGATCTTTACCTTTTTTGAGTGCACCTGCGTTAAATACTTCACGCTGTGCTGCCATTTCTGCAGGGATCTTTTTACCCATTGCACGACGAAGAATATCCGCTCCACCAAGAGAGTAGCCTGCAAGGATCTGTGCAAGAAGCATTACCTGCTCTTGGTATACGATAACACCATAGGTTGAATCAAGGATCTCCTTTAAATCAAGATCCTGAGCTTCAGGTAAAGGATAACTTACCACTTCACGACCATGTTTTCTGTCAACGAAATGGTCCACCATACCACAACCTAAAGGTCCTGGTCTGTACAGAGCCACCAGCGCAACAAGATCTTCAAATCTATCTGGCTTCATGCTTCCTATGAGCTTTCTCATACCAGTTGATTCTAACTGGAAAACAGCAGTGGTTTCTGTTTCCTGAATCATTTTGTATGAAGCTTCATCTTCGTATGGAATAGCAGCAATATTGATTACAGGATTTCCTTTTTCATTGAGTTCATAAGGGCCTGATTTAAGATCAATCTTATCTTTATTTCGTGCAAGCATCTCATCAATCATCTCTTTTGCATCGTCGATGATTGTAAGAGTAGTCAGTCCTAAAAAGTCGAACTTAACCAATCCTGCATGCTCAACATCTTTTTTATCGTATTGGGTAATTGGGTTACCGTCAGAATCAAGCATCAATGGTGCAAATTCAGCAATTCTTGTAGGAGAGATAACAACACCTGCTGCATGTTTACCGATACTTCTTATAACACCTTCGAGTCGTCTTGAAACATCAATAAGCTCGATAGTTTCTTTATCATCGGTTGCTTTTGCCGTGTTATACATGTTTAAAAAATCAGGGGCTTCAGATTCTTTTGGCTCGCCTTTTTTTCCTATTCCAAGACAATCATTGAAAGATGTACCTGGTTTTTCCGGGATCAGTCCTGCAACATGACGGACACGTCCAAGAGGAACGCCGATAGCTCTACCTACGCCCTGAATAGCTGCTTTTGCTGCAAGAGTACCGAATGCAGCAATCTGAGATACAGCAGTTCTACCGTAGTGATCAACAACATGCTGAAGGGTAAGAGCTCTTTTTCTCTGACAGAAATCAACGTCAAAGTCAGGCATTGAAACACGTTCTGGGTTTAAGAATCTTTCGAAAAGCAGATCAAATCTTAATGGATCAAAGTCTGTAATGGTTAGTGCATAAGCAACAAGAGAGCCACCACCTGAGCCACGTCCTGGACCTACAGGTACACCATGCTCCTTAGACCACTGAATGAATTCCATCACGATAAGGAAGTAACCTGGAAAATCCATTGTTATGATAACGTTCAGCTCTGTTTCAAGTCGTGCTTCATAAATAGGACGTTTTTCTTCTCTTTCCTTTTCATCGGGGAACAGGAATTTTAGTCTTTTCTCAAGACCCTCATGAGCTTTCAATCTAAGACAGTCGGCAGTGGACAGATCTCCTGTGTCGTATCTTGGAAGTCTTGGATGGTCAAGTTCAATTCTGACTGTACAAAGTTCTGCAATCTTTCTTGTGTTTTCAAGAGCCTCGGGGATATCCGCAAACAGTTGAGCCATTTCCTCAGGCGATCTTAAATACTGTTCTTTAGAATATCTTCTTGCGTTATCCTTATTTCCTTTTTGGCAACCTTGCTGAATAGATACTCTTATGTCATGAACATAGTAGTCTGAAAGACCATCTTCAGGAACTTCATTTGGTCCTAGCAAGAATCTTGTGTCGTTTGATGCAACGGGCGCAATAGAATGTTTGATACATAGATTTAAGGCAGCACTTTCAAATGCCATTTCACCTTCACGGTTTGTTCTTGTAATTTCAAAACAGAATCTGCTGCCAAAGTATTGTTTGTATAGTTCTATTCTCTGTTCTGCTTTCTGCATATTATCTTCTGCAATAAAAGCTGCAATATCACCTCTAAAACCGTTAAGCATGATAATGCCTTCAGAGTATTTGAGCAGATCATCTATAGTTGCTCTTACCTGAGCAATATCAGGACTTGCAGTATTAACCCATGCATCAGAGAGAATGTCATACAGGTTTTGTTTACCTTTAGAGTTCATCGCAAGGAGTGTAACGGTGAATATTTTTTCAGGTTCACCTGGTCTTGAGTATTCTTTTACCTGCAGATCAGCACCCATGATTGGTTTTATTCCTGAATTCATACAGGCAGAGTAGAAACGAACGAAACCTGCCATATTGTTAAAATCGGTAACAGCAATTGCAGGAATTTTTAGTTTTGCTGCCCTTTTAACAATATCACCAACATTCTGCAGACCGTCATTGATTGAATAACAGGATCTTACATGAAGTGGTACATATGGAAGGTTATTTCCGCTCATAAGACATTTCTCCTTGTGAGCTGTAATTTTATCATTTTCAGTTCTATGAATGGGATTTTTAAATTCAAAACAGAATTAATATTTGATTTTTTTTCGACAAAAAATAAAACAAAGCCAGGGCAGGCCCTGGCTTGAATGATCTATTTAGATTAC
>NZ_JBGVMC010000127.1:0-1822 GCF_045124615.1 Succinivibrio sp. | reverse complement strand
CTAGAATAATTGAAACAGGTCCCCATTGATCTTAGATCAGATCCTGACAAAAAAATCAAGGTACCTAATAATTCACTGTTACTTTTATTAAGTTGCCTCGTGCTCTAATAGGTACTCTTGAACAGATGTGTACAGCATCAGATATCAAGCTAGTCAAAGAGGATATGCGAAACGAAGGAAAAAATATCCGTGTTAAATTAAGTAGTCAGGTTGTTTTAAGAAAAGAGCAGAAAGAAGCCTGTGACAAATTAATTTTGCATGAAAACGGAATTTTAAATGCTGCAACCGGTTTTGGTAAAACTGTCTGTGCTCTTTATATAATATCAAAGCTTAAGGTTAATACACTTATTCTAGTTCCAACTCAGAACTTGCTTATGCAGTGGCAGAACATCCTTAAAGAAAAACTCGAATTTAAAGATCCATTACCTGAATATACAACACTTATAGGAAAAGTTAAAAGGCATAAATCATTTGTTGGTCAGTATTCTTCTAAGTCAAAGAAGACAACAGGAATTATTGATGTAGCTCTATATTCTTCATTAGGTAAGGATGGTGAATACAGTGATCTTGTTGAAAATTACGGACTTGTGATAGCTGATGAATGTCATAACATTGGTGCACCTTCTTATTATCAGGCAGTTTGTACTATTACGGCAAAAAGAATTTATGGTTTAAGTGCAACTATGTATCGAGAAGATGGCAAAGAAAAATCTGTAATGATGCAGTTAGGTCCTATAAGATTTAAATACAGTGCCAAAGATTATGTTCTTCAGCAAAATTTTGAGCATTTCGTTTTTCCTAGATTCACAAGAGTAGTATCAACTGATGAAGAGCTTGAGTTATCAGAGATTATCAGTCTTTTGAGTAAGGATAACAGCAGAAACTGTATGATCATAAATGATGTTCTTGAGTGTATAAAACAGAAAAGAATAATACTTGTATTATCAAAATCTGTAGCTCACTGTACTACGCTTTATGAGCAACTAAAAAATGTCTCTTGTACAGTTCTTCTTTTACGCCCAAATAATATATCAAATGATGATATTATTCATGAACTATCTAAGATAAATGATCCTTCTTATGCAGAATCTGCAGTTCTAATATCAACTGTACAGCTCATATCTGAGGGTTTTGATGTTCCTGCTCTTGATACTTTGATGATTACGCTTCCTGTGTCATATAAAACACCGATAGAGCAGATGCTAGGTAGAATAAACAGAAATCATTGCAATAAGCACAAAGTGATTGTTTATGATTATATTGATCCTGCATATAGGATGCTTCAGAGAATGTATACAAAAAGACTTAAGGTTTACAAGAAACTTGGTTTTTCAGTCACATGCATAAATAATGATTCACAATTAGCAATAATCAGTAAAGATACAAATAGAGGTTGCATTTTTACAGCTGATGAATATCGGTTAACATTTATGAATGACATAAAGAATGCTGTTTCAGAAATTGTAATAGCGCCAATATCTATAAACATTCAAAAGCTAGCGGAATTCTATGATGATTCTGAAAACGTATTAACAAAATCTGTAAATCTTTTAGCTGTATTGAAAAGCAGTAATGATAATAGATCAGAAGATAATGCTATTTCTTCATATACTAAGGCAATTAACACTGTAAAAGAACGATTTAAAATTTACTACAATGATAAAAGGTCTAGTGCTTGCATTGCAATTATAGACAGAAAAATTGTCTGGTATGGTCTTATTGACTTTTGGGGAAATAACAAAACTGAAGATAATTCCATCAGAGTTGAAGATGAAAAAATAGCTTCAGAAATTTTACAAGGACTTTTCAATCAACAGTCATT
>NZ_JBGVMC010000126.1:0-6355 GCF_045124615.1 Succinivibrio sp. | reverse complement strand
AGAAGATAAAGGATATGCAAAAAGTTATACAACTAATCCTTTTATAAATGAAATTTATGGCATTGGCATCAGTTTCTATAACAAGCAGTGCTATATTGCTTGCAAAAAGATAAATAAAACAGAATGATGTTTTGTGATTTCTAAAGAAGTTTTTTGTCATGTACAAAACACAGATCTATAAATGATCTTCTCTTAATGTCTTGCTTATGTTTAACTTTATCTAGCAAGAATTCCCCCGCCTCTATAGGCGGTTGGGCTGAATTGCTCCACAATTGTGGCTGTAAATAATATTGAATTATATTAAAATATAATTAGACGATATATTGTGAATAGGTTATTATTCGATGGAATTTGATGGTAATGCTCATTCAGTCTTTTTACTGAATTATCATTTGATTCTGGTTGTAAAATATAGAAGAAAGGTATTTGATGACAGAATATCGCAGAGAGCTAAAGAAATATTTTCCAGAATTGCCCCAAGTTACAATATCACTCTGCAGGAGTGGGGACACGACCTAGATCATGTTCATATATTGTTCCGAGCACATCCAATGAGCGCAATTAGTAAATTCATAAATGCTTAAAAAAGTGCCAGCAGCAGGTTGCTGAAGAAAGAGTTTCCTGAAATAAGACTAAAGTTATGGCAAGAGCAGTTCTGGAGTCAGAGGTTCTGTCTTCTGACAACTGGAGGTGCTCCACTTGAAATAGTGAAGGAATACATTCAGACTCAGGGGCAAAAATAAAGATATTTTATTCGTATGTACACAGCTTATTATTTTAGAATCTATCCAACTGACAAGCAGAAAGAGCTTTTTGTAAAGACTTTCGGCTGTGCACGCTCCATATACAATAAAATGCTTGCAGACAAGATTGAGCATTACAAGCAAACCGGGAAAATGCTCAAGAACACCCCTGCTCAATACAAGAAGAATTTCCCATACTTCAAAGAAGTAGATAGTCTTGCTTTGGCAAATGCTCAATTCAATCTTGAGGGAGCATTCAGTAATTTTTTCAATAATCCAAAGTTTGGATTTCCAAATTTCAAATCAAAGAAAAATTCAAAACGTTCCTATACAACCAATATTGTAAATAATAATATTGAACTTAAGAACGGAAGACTTAAACTTCCAAAGGCAGGCTTAGTAAGAATAAAGCAACACCGAGAAATTCCCGATGGATATATTCTTAAATCTGTAACTGTAAGTCAGATAGGAAGTGGTAAGTTCTACGCCAGTATTCTATTTGAATATGAAGAGAAAATAACAAATAAAGAGCCACAAAGCTTTCTTGGCATGGATTACTCCATGCATGATTTGTATGTAGATAGTGAAGGTAATAAAGGAGAATACGAACACTTCTATAGAAAGTCAGAGCAAAAGCTGAAAAGAGAACAGAGAAAGCTTTCTCTGATGAAGAAAGGTTCTAAGAATAGAGCCAAACAAAGAATTAAAGTAGCAAAAGTCCACGAAAAAATAGCAAACAGCAGAAAAGATTTCATGCATAAAAAATCACGACAGATAGCCAATGTCTGTGATTGTGTATGTATTGAAAATCTTGATATGAAAGTTATGTCTCAAAGTCTGAATTTTGGAAAATCAGTTCATGATAATGCTTTTGGCATGTTCATGGAAATGCTTTCCTATAAACTTAAAAGACAAGGAAAATATCTGGTAGAGGTTGATAAGTTTTATCCAAGCTCTCAGCTATGTTCTGTCTGTGGATATCAGAACAAGGAAACCAAGGATTTATCCTTAAGAGAATGGATTTGCCCTCATTGTGGCACCAGACATGACAGAGATATCAATGCGGCTGTAAATCTTCTAAAAGAAGGCAAAAGACTTTTGCTAAATCAAATAAAAAAACAACCGAGGGGCACTCGGGGATAGCCTGTTGTGAGTGTTAAAAGCTCACTGCTTAGCTCATTAGAGCTATCGAACAGGAAGCTCCTACCTCTACAGGTAGGGGAGGATGTCACTAAATTCTGATTTAATATAATGTACACAACAAGCTTCCATATATGCATACAACAAAAGATAGAAATTGCTTTTTTGTAAAGAAAAACATTTTTCTTCAGGATCCGATGTATTGACTCTGTCAAATAATGCCAAATCAAAAACTGTAGGTTCTTTCATATAAATACATCCATTTTGACAGATATTTTTTTGATCTTCTTAAAAATAAAAGATCTCATAATTAAATAATCAGCTGTATTTGATATACTTAGCATATGAGATCAAGATTATTCAAGACAGTTTTTCTGACATTTGTTTTTTCTTTATGTGCAAATTCCTATGCACAGGATAACAACTGCTCATTAAGTTTCAGACCGAAAATCGGAGAAATGGCATTCTCTGCAGTTGGCTCATCTCTTAAGATTGCAGACAGAAACTGTTTGACACATTATCTTTACTTTCCAGAATCTGTAAAATCAGGAGCCGTTGATATTCCGAAGGGACTTTACAGATATATAAAGGATGATAATGAGAGAATATCATTTTCAAATATCTCATCTGATGGTGATAAGGTTCAAAGTTGCATATACTGTGATCCTATAAAAAATCTTTTTGTAAGAAAATCTGACAAAAAACAGCTTTGTGCTCTTAGTATCATGTATATAGAATCATGTGCAAAATCAGATTCAATAAGATATGAAATAAAAAGAAAAAATGAAATTACTGAGGGTGTATGTACAACTGCCCTAGTCTATTCAGGTCGTTCAGAGAATACTTTAAGCTTTGCTGTTAATGACTGCTCTAAAATTTCAAAACCTACTTTAAGATATGATCTCAAATATGGCAATGTCATAAGATTTTTAGATGAACAGTTTATAATCTATAAGGCTGACAATCTTGGTATTTACTATTCAAGACTGAATAAGCCAAACTTAAAGGCAAATGATATTGTTGATGAAAACAACTCTGTTCTTGCAAAACAGTGCGAGAAATTAAATGCATCTCAGATAATAATAAATACATCCGATAAATAAAGAGAAAATCATGCTTATTAAAATACTGCAGTTTTTACCTGTAATCATTTTTTTTGTTTCTTACAAAACAACAGCTGATCTTATCCTAGCAACATCACTTATCATAGGATCAGTACTTGTCTGCTCTGGTATTGAATATCTTGTAACAAAAACCATATCAAGAATGCAGCTAGTCATGATTGCTGCAGTTTTAGTTTTTGGAATTCCAACTGTACTACTTAAAGATCCGAACTTTATCAAACTTAAGATCTCAATAGTTAACCTGCTTTTGGCTCTTGCAATATTTGTCTTCCAGGTAATTTTAAAGAAGAATCCGTTTGCATATCTTTTAAAAAAGGATCTGCCAATACCTGACAGTGCCTATGCTCTGTTATCAAAAATGTGGATGATTTTCTTTGTATTTGCAGCAGGAATTAACATCATTATTGCTTTTTATCTTCCAGAGCTTTTTGGTGTAACACAGCAGAGTGCAGAAAATCTGTGGGTTGACTACAAAACTTTCGGAAATGCGCTCCTTAATGTGGTATTTACTCTGTTTTGTGTTTTAATAATATATAAAAAATACCCAGATGCATTAAACGATAAACTTAAACAATAACAACTATACATAACAAAAGGATAACAAATGCCAGATCAGAACTTTGGTAACATCAAATATGCCGTAATTCCAGTTGCAGGACTTGGAACAAGACTTCTTCCTGCAACAAAGGCTATTCCAAAGGAAATGATGCCGCTTGTAGACAAGCCTCTGATTCAGTATGTTGTATCAGAAGCTGTAGCTGCAGGTATCAAGAACATCGTGCTTGTAACTCATTCATCAAAAAATGCCATTGAGAATCATTTTGACACCTCATTTGAACTTGAGGCTACTCTTGAAAAAAGAGTTAAACGTCAGCTACTTGAGGATATCAGAAGTATTATCCCTGAGGATGTATCAATTCTTAATGTAAGACAGGGTGAATCAAAAGGATTGGCTCATGCTATTGCATGTGCAAGCCCAATTGTTGGCAAGAACCCATTTGCTGTTCTTTTACCAGATGTGCTGATTGATAACATTGCATCAGATCTAAATGTTGATAATCTATCAGCGATGATCAAGCGTTTTGAATCAACCGGTATTCCTCAGATCATGGTAGAAAAGGTACCAAAAGAGGATGTAAGCTCCTATGGTATCGTTGATATTGATGGAAATACCCTAAAAGAAGGTGAGAGTGTAAAGATTAACACAATTGTTGAAAAGCCATCAGTTAAGGATGCTCCATCTGATTATGCTGTAGTCGGAAGATATGTGCTTCCTGCTGAAATCTGGTCACTGTTTAAGAAAACTCCTCTTGGTGCAGGCGGTGAATTCCAGCTTACAGATACTATCGATCTTCTGATGGGCATGATGGATATTGAAGCTTTTAATATCAAGGGTTGCTCTCATGACTGTGGAAACAAGTTTGGTTATGTAAAAACCTTCATTGATTATGCACTAAGACATGAGCAGATTGGCAAGCAGGTACTTGAATATATTAAGAGTATTAAGTAACTAAAAAACTCATTTGCTTTGTTAAAATATCTTATTTTGACTTTGTTTTGCAAAAGCAGATTTTTTTAATTTATCAGATCTGATTTTTTCATCAGATCTGATTTATTTATGAAAGATATCATAATCACTTTAAACCTTTATTTTTCAGACATAATCCTTTGTTTTAAAATATTCAGCCTTAAAAATTCTTCATAATTGATAATCAACACAATTGGATATATCATTTATATATCTATTTTCATTATCAAAATATTATGAACTGGAAACTTCTTCTTTCAATTCTTGTGGTATGTGCCTGTCTTATGAGTTCAAGCTATACCATGCTTATACCATTTCTTCCTGTTTATCTTATAAAGGAATTAAATGCATCATCTGACAATGTAAGTATGTGGTCAGGTGCATGCTTTGCTGTTACATTTGCAATTTCAGCCTTTGCAGCTCCCCTTTGGGGAAAACTCTCAGACAGAATCGGTAAAAAACCAATGGTTATAAGAGCAGCTTTTTTACTGTCTGTTTCCTACTTTATTGGTGGAATTGTAAAAACTCCTGAACAGATGTTTTTAATGAGAGCTTTTCAGGGATTTGCAGCAGGTCTCTGGCCTGCCTTACTGGTTCTGACATCAGCATATGTACCTAAGAACAGACTGGGTATAAGTATGGGACTTATGCAAAGTTCTATGATCTTAGGTCAGGTTGCAGGTCCTCTACTTGGTGGTCTTCTATCTAATCTTGTGGGCATGAGAAATTCATTCTTTATAGGATCATCAGTTCTCATGTTTATAACTCTTTGTGCTGTATTTATAATCAAAGAGCCTATCAAGGCTGATGAAAAGATAAAAACTGCAAAAAATAATTCAGCTATAGGTGAAATTTTATCAAACAAAAATATTCTAAGCCTTCTTATAGTGGTGTTTCTCTGTAATTTTGTGCTCTTGCAAATTCAGCCAATTGTTGCACTTTATGTCGATAAACTTACAAATCATGCAAACAATGCAGTCTTGATAACAGGACTCATACTCTCTTTAGGTGGACTTGCAGGTGCTATGGCTTCTCCTCTTTGGGGAAGATTTGGTCAAAGAGCTGGCTTTGCAAAATCACTAGTTCTTGCTTTAACTGTTGCAGGTGCATTTATGCTTGTACAGGCTATTCCTGATGATGTTAAATATTTTGCTTTAATGCAGTTTTTAGTAGGACTCGGATTTTCAGGAATTTTTCCTCTTGCAAACTCAATTCTTGTTACAAATACAAAAGAAAACAACAGAGGACAGGCTTTTGGTATTCTATTCTCATCTCAGATGCTTGGAGGTGCTTTAGGACCTGTAATTGGAGGTGTTATGGTAACGCTCATATCCTTCAAATCAGTTTATATAATTTCAGGTATCATTCTTCTGTTTTGTGCTGTTTTCTTAAACAGCACAAAACAGAAATTTGAAAAATATAGCCAAAATCAAAATACTGATTAGGCGTTCAATAAACAGTGTTCATCTAACTGAACACAGTTTGATGTTCATTTATTTAACCTTTTTACAAGAAACTTCACACTGCTTGTTATAAAAACTGATGCCATAGCAATAGATAGTATTTATGCTGTCTTTCTTTAAGAATGGCTCGTAATACTTTTTCTTTTCTATCTGTAAAAGAGCATCATTAGTATCCTGTTTTAAGTCATCATCATTTGTTGATGCTTTTATCTCAATGATAACTACTTTCTTTCTTCTTTCATTCATGAACATTAAATCAGCATAACCATCACCTGATTCACTGTTTGATTTAAAGTCAGTTATGAAGTTAGAACAGTTTGTAAATACTCCTGATAAGAATCCATGATAGAAGTTCTC
>NZ_JBGVMC010000125.1:0-3226 GCF_045124615.1 Succinivibrio sp. | reverse complement strand
TTCATATATTCAGTTCGTATAAAGAAAACACGCATTTATCGCCTGAATATGTACTTGAGCTTGAGTCTATACAAGATCCTGAATTACGCAGAGCGTGGTTATACGGGGATTGGAACGCATCTTATGGTGATGGCATGTTCAATGATATATTCCGTAACAAATATCATGTTGTGTCTAGGTTCAAGATTCCTACCTCATGGCACATATACTGTGGGTTTGACTGGGGTTGGTCAAAACCGTTTGCTACCTTATGGCTTGCTGTTTCCGATGGTTCTGACATTACCACTGAAACAGGCAAGACGATACAGACTGTACGAGGTGATATATTCGTTGTCAACGAGTATTATGGTTGTGTACAAGGAAAGCCGAATACAGGTTTATGTATGCTTGCGAGCAAGGTAAGTCAGAACATTATTGAGCGAGAAGTCAACTGGGGTTATCAGAAACAGCTTGTGGCGTCTATTGCTGATAGTGCTATATTCAGCAAGGAAGATGACCACTGTATTGCAGACGAAATGAGAAAACCAGTCAACGTGAACGGAAAGATGTTTGCAGGTAAGAACTGGATAGGTGCGAACAAGAAGTCAGGTTCGAGAGCTGTGGGATGGAATTTAATCAAGCAGAGATTACAAAATTCCGTACCTGAGGTAGACGAGCAGACAGGTTTTACGTTACCGAGAGAGAAAGCAGGATTATTTGTGTGTGACCACTGTCGGTCATTTTTACGGACATTTCCTAATTTAGAGCGAGATCCGAAGAAAGACTGCGACATTGACACTGACGCAGAAGATCATATTGCCGATGCTCTCAGATATGCAGTATCATATTTAGACTGGGGAGACAAGAAAACCACAACGTATGGCATGATGTAAAGAAGTGCTAACAGTGGTATAATTGTAGTGTTTTACTTTTTGAGGAACGACAATGTTAGATAGTGAAAATTACGAATACACGAAAATGTTGCCATATTGGAAAAAACTTGATGACCTTTATCGTGGAGAAGATGTTGTAAAGAGAGCTGGCGTGAAATATCTACCTCCGTCAGCAGGCATGATTATAGACGATTTAGGCACACCTGAATCCATAGGTGACAAGGTATATCGTGCTTATGTCAAGAGAGCTGATTACATAAACCATGTAAAGAACGGTGTAGACAGATATGTAGGTTTATGCCATCAGTCTGCACCGACAATTCAGCTACCACCTGAGATGGAATATTTAAGGGATAAGGCTACTAAAGACGGTCAATCCCTCGAAAGTCTTTTACGAATGATTAACACAGAGCAGGTTAAGCTCGGTCGCTGTGGTTTGTTTGTAGATCTTAACACTGACAGCAACGGAAGTGAGCCGTACATAGCATTTTACAACGCTTTCAGCATTATAAACTGGAACACCAGCGACAATCCTCATGGTTATTCTGATTTAAGCATGTTGGTATTACATGAAGTTGAGCATATATGCAAAGACTTTCAATGGTCAGACGAAGATAGATACAGAGTATGTCTGTTAGGTGATGGAGGGTATACTACTGCTAATGATTATTACACTCAAGGTGTATTTTTAGGCAATAATTTCAACGTCAACGACATGTTCACTCCTAGTTATTTAGGCACTAAACTGCATGAGATACCATTCGTATTCATTAACGCCTGCGACTGTATATCAACACCTGATTATCCTCCGTTAGATGATTTAGCCAACACAAGTCTCGGAGCGTACAGATTGAGTGCCGACTACAAGCAGGCATTACACATGCAGGGGCAGGACACCCTTGTTATCAAGGGCAACCTGTTGAATGTAACAACTGCTCCTACTGATAACAAAGAAAATGCTTTAGAGCAGGGTATCAGAACAGGTGCAGGTGCAGTATTAAACGTTGGGGCTGATGGTGATGCAAAGTTTATCGGTGTGAACGGTGACGGCATACCTGAAATGCGTCAGGCACTTGAAAACATGTACAATCGTTGTGAAGTCAAGAGTGGTAATCTACTGACTAATGGAGCAACTTTTGAAAGTGGAGAGTCATTAAAAACTCGTTTAACTGCTCAGACTGCTACACTTAATCAGATTGCTTTAACAGGTGCGTTTGGTTTGCAGAAAGCATTAAGAATTATCGCCCGCTGGATTGGTGCAGACGAAACTAAGGTAATTGTTCAGCCTAATCTTGAATTTAGTGATTTCCGTATCACAGGTGATGATCTTGTTAAGGTTACAACTGCTATCAAACTCGGTTTCCCAATGTCTTTACAGTCTGCTTACGAATATGCTCAGTCTAAGGGGTATACAAAAGAGCCATTTGATACTCAGATTGAGATGATTAAGAAAGAAAAGGCCAGTGGATTAAGAGACATGCTTATGCCACCTGAACAGCAGTTTGCAGGAACTAACAGTGGTTTAAATCCGTTGAACGGCAATAACGCAGGTAAGACAGCTCAGGAAAGAGGAGCTGAAAGTGTGCAAAAAAAGGTAGCCACATCAAACAAGGATATATCAGATGTTGAAAAAGTTTCGTGATTTGTATTTTTATGATACAATGATGTTGTCTGACAAATAGAGGATATAAAAAATGACATTTAAAGATCCAAACACTACAATTCTCCCAGTAACAGTAGATTCTCTTGACTCTGTTGACGAGAATCTTCGTGGTATTTACGCTGAAACCACCGATGGTAAGTATCAGATTAGAGCCGACATAGCTTTTCAGTCTGACTTTGAGCGTGTACGTGACACCTTGACAAAGGAACGCACTAGCAACAAGGAACTTACCTCAAAGGTTAAGGATTTACAGTCACGTCTTGACGCTTATGACGGATTAGATGCTACTGCCGTTAAAGGTATGCGAGTAGAGCTTGATAATCTTAAAAACAACGAAAGTGACGTAAACAAGATCAAGTCTAGCAAGGCAGAACTCGAAATCAAGTTTAAGGAACTTACGACAAAGTTTGATGAGCTTAGCAAGATTAACGAAACATATCTGCGTGAAAAGAAAACCAACACTTTACGTGAAAAGGCAAGACAGGCTTTACATCAGAATGGTATGCCTGATTACGCTATTGACGATGGTTTGATGTATGCAGAACGCATGTTGGAAATGACTGACGATGGCAGTGTCCGAGTAAAGCATGACAACAATCTTAACTCAATTTACCCTGAGGGTGTAACTGTTGAAACATGGGCTGGCATTATCAAGAAGAACAAGCCACATTTATTTGGTGGTTCTATTGGT
>NZ_JBGVMC010000124.1:0-2487 GCF_045124615.1 Succinivibrio sp. | reverse complement strand
TCTGCAGATGTAATAAGAGTATCTGACAAGATCTGAGATTCATTCATGAATGCAAAATCAATAATATTTGGCTTGCATATTGCCTGAAGGTTATCTCCGCACAAAATGAAATAAAATGGCTTTTTAATGTTCCTGATAAATACATTTACAGCATAACAGGGAGCTTTTCCTATAAAGCTTGTAGTATAGCCTCGTGCTGTTGAATGCCCAGATCCTCCATCTGTAAAAACAGCATTTTTTAAAATGCACTTTCTGTCCCTGTCTGAAAACTCTGTAATCGGATTTTGCATACCAGGAATATTAAGTGAAATGGACAGCTGTCTTTGACATGAGGCATCATAAATTATCTCACGCTCAACTATTGTCTCGCCTTTACCTTTGCACACACTACAGTGTTTTTTACCACTTCCCTGACATGTTGAGCATATAACATAGCCTTTACCATGACATACATGACAGTTGTTACCACTGCCATTGCAGGCAGGACATACAAGTTTACCCTTGCCGTTACACTTATCGCATTTTACATGGGAGGTTCCATGACATGACTTGCACTTAGAACGGCCAATTGCACTTAAACGATTGAAACAGACAATCTGACCTGAAAGCTCGTTTTCCTCTTCAAATGAGGCACTTTCAAGCTTCTTCATGAAAGCTTCAGTCTTTTTACTCTCTTTTTCAAGCTCCTTTGAATTTGTCTGTGTAAAAGCATCAAGTGCAGGAATAGACAGAATAGTTGCATCCTCAGGAATTGTTTTTAAAACCTTGTCTGTGCAACGGCACTTGAATGACCATACAAAAGAGCATGTAATACTTGCACTGAAAACTATAGGTTCGGATATTTTAATATCTGCAATAGGTACGCCACAACGTGAACAGATATCAGAAACTGTTTTGTTAAGCTTTATTGCAAAAGGTGAATTCTTTAATTTATCATTATTTGCCTTTTGTTCTGAAGTTGCAGCACCATCTTTCGAATTGTTAATATCTGGTGCATTTTCATTTAAAGGCTTGTTTTCTACAGCGTCGCTCATTATCGTGAACCTGATTTATTCTTGTTATTATGATTTTTTGTGAAGAACAGTATCCATAACATAACTGAAGTAATCAGGATCGTCTACACTAAAATATACCTTTTCATCAAAGCTAAAACAGTCGTTCTGCTTTGTCAAAAGTACCTGACTTTCAATATCAAGAACAGTCTGACTCTGTCCACAGCAGATTATCACATGAGTATTAGTGAGGATAATATAACTATCGGCAACAGACAGTAATTTTTTATAGAAAAACTGCAGTTTGTCAATGAATGCATTATCCTGATTTACAATATCAAAACGCTTTGCAGGAAATACACAAACAACATTCTCATCGTCATCACAGATATAGCTGTCTACATCAATCACGAAGTTTGTGCCAGTCTGTCTGCCTAAAAGACACATCAGAGCCTCATTCTCTGCAATGATTTTTGCAAGAGGATATGGATAGTCATTAAGCTTAAGGCCTATAAGTGAACCTAATGAAAGTGCATTTTTAATGATTAAAGAGAAATTTGAATAAAGTTTTTCTCTGTCAAATCTGTTTAGAAGATACTGCATTAAAAAAATGAACTGAGCTTTGTCACTTACAGCATTATCAACAACCCAAGGAAGAGTACGCATATTTGAAAGTGTCTCCTCTACACTGTCATTGATAAGGCTTATAGCAAGTGATGAGCATGCCTTTTCTCTTGCCTGAAGCTCTTTAAAATAATACTTAGGACCAATCTGCTTTATTCTCTTTAAAGCACCATCTAAAAAGCCATAGGTGTCATTACCTGGAACTACCAAAGTATCATCAGAATTTAAGTAGATCTTCTCGTACTGATCAAATTGTGTATTAAGATTTGAATTAGATATAAATACAAGAACAATAGCAAGAGAAAAACTGATTAAACCTGATACAAAAGGATAAAGACCATTTGAATAGTCTCCATCCCATAAGAATGGAAGGCTTACAAATACACCGGCCATACCAAACCAGGATAAGAAGCTTTGAGTTTTTGTCACCTGAACACTGTCAGGGAACATGAATAGTGAAATTCTCTTGTTTATATAAGTCAGTACCAGCGATAAAACAAGCAGGAACAGCATTATTGCAAGCATAGATACATACTCTTTTTTATAATAAAGGTGAAAAGACAGTTATTTTCTCTAAGATTAGCAGTAAATGGCTGTTAATTCTTTGATAAACATTGAATTTATATTAAATCTCACCAATATTTATCAATTTTTTGATTTATATAAAAAAATGATGCAAAAAAAAGAGTATGAATGCTCTATTCAAAAATCAGATCTGCAATCTCATTATCATTTTCAGATGATAAAAACTGCTCCTCCTTATATGCCTGAGCTTTGATGTTCTCTTTGATATCAAGCTGACTTATCTTCATATTTTTGCTCTTGAGCCTGTATCTTTTATCACTTTCCTTTTCTCTGTCAAACTTCATGA
>NZ_JBGVMC010000123.1:0-3380 GCF_045124615.1 Succinivibrio sp. | reverse complement strand
GATTATGCGATTAAGCCAATGAACTGCCCTGGTGCAATTCAGATCTTTAATTCACGTACAAGATCATATCGTGATCTTCCAATTAGAATGGCTGAATTTGGTAAGGATCACCGTAACGAGCCATCAGGTTCATTACATGGTCTTCTTCGTGTAAGAGGCTTCGAGCAGGATGATGGTCATATCTTCTGTACCGACAGCCAGATTCTTGATGTAGTATCAGACTGTATCAAGATGGTTTACGATGTATACGACGTATTTAATTTCCACAACGTTGATATCAAGTTATCTACACGTCCAGAGAAGAGAATCGGTTCAGATGAGATCTGGGATAGAGCAGAACAGGACCTGATGAAGGCTTTAGAGGCAAACGGTCTTGAGTATGAACTACAGCCTGGCGAAGGTGCATTCTATGGTCCTAAGATCGAGTTCACTCTGCATGATTCTTTAGACAGAGAATGGCAGTGCGGTACTGTTCAGTTAGACTTCTCTTTACCAGGACGTTTAGGTGCAGCATACATCGGTGAGGATAACCAGGAGCACGTACCTGTTATGATCCACCGTGCAATGTTAGGTTCATTAGAACGTTTCATTGGTATTCTGACAGAAGAATATGCTGGCTCCTTCCCTACATGGTTATCTCCAGTTCAGGCAGTTGTAATGTCTTTAACTGATGATCAGGCAGACTATGCTAAGAGCGTGTTCGAGAAGCTGGATGAGCAGGGGCTTCGTGCAAGAACTGACTTAAGAAGCGATAAGATTGGCTTTAAGATCAGAGAGCATACCTTAATGCACATTCCTTATCTTGTTGTATGTGGTGCAAGAGAAGCTGAACAGGGTAAAGTTGCAGTACGTACCAGAAAGGGTGCAGATTTGGGAACAATGAGCGTTGATGACTTGATTAAATTAATAAAATCAGATATCATACAGCGCAAAAATATGCCTGATGCAGACGTAGCTATTGAAAAAGCCCGTGCAGAGGCAGAGAAAAAGGATTAGTTCTTCTTATCCTTTGGAGATTAGAAAACGCATGAAAATGCGTTTTCTGGCATAACGCCGTTTACTTTTTTTTAGGAGTACTTACTATAAACAACAGCAGAAAGACCGGCAAGGCAATGCCTAAGAACCGGATTAACAACGATATTAGATGTAAAGAGGTTCGTGTTTTAGACGCTGATAACGAGTTAGTTGGTGTAATGCCAACTGCTGAAGCTATCAACATGGCAAGAGAGCAGGGGATTGATTTAGTTGAAATCAGTCCTAATGCAGAGCCACCAGTTTGCAAGCTAATTGAGTATGGTAAGTATCTTTATCAGAAGAGTAAAGATCAGAAGAGTAAGAAGCAAAAGGTTGTTCAGGTTAAGGAAATCAAATTCCGTCCTGGAACAGATGAAGCGGATTATCAGGTTAAACTACGCAACCTAATTCGCTTCCTAGAGGAGGGCAATAAGGCTAAGGTAACTCTGCGCTATCGCGGTCGCGAAATGGCACATCAGTCCTTAGGTTTAGATGTTCTCAAGCGTGTAGAGAATGATCTATGCGTTGAAAGAGGAATCGCATCAGTAGAGTCTGCTTCACGTGTTGAAGGTAGACAGGCTACTATGGTGTTGGCTCCTAAGAAGAAATAGTATAGGGTAACAAGTCCTGGTTTACCAGGCTCCTATATTGTGTGTTAACTGCTAAAAATGCGGAGTATATAATGGCTGGAAAAGTCAAGGTCAAAATGAAGACCGATAGAGGCGTAGCAAAGCGCTTCAAGAAAACCGGTAGCGGTCACTACAAGTGCCGTCACCAGAACTTACGTCACATCCTTACCAAGAAGTCAAGCAAGCGTAAGCGTCAGCTACGTAGCATGACCTGTGTAAAGACCTGTAACTTACGTGCAATCGCTCGTCAGTTACCATACGCTTAATTGGAGGATTTGACAAATGGCTAGAGTAAAACGCGGTGTAACTGCACGTGCTCGTCACAAGAAAGTTTTAAAGGCTGCTAAGGGTTACTACGGTGCTCGTTCACGTACCTTCCGTACTGCTGTCCAGGCTGTTACCAAGGCAGGTCAGTATGCTTACCGTGATCGTCGTCAGAAGAAGCGTCAGTTCCGTGAGCTATGGATTGTTCGTATCAATGCAGCAGCTCGTCAGTTAGACTTAAGCTACAGCCAGTTAATCAATGGCTTAAAGAAGGCTAACATCGAAATCGATCGTAAGGTTTTATCTGATCTTGCAATCAACGATAAGGAAGCTTTCAAGGCTATTGCTATGCAGGCTAAAGCAGCTTTAGGTGCTTAATCCTGACTTCTTAAGTATTTAAGAAATCGCAAATACCCTCAAAAATAATGAGGGTATTTTTTTTTCTCCAAATTTTCATCAAGGTGTGTGAACACCGTTTCAAATTTTTACAATCACACTAAACATATCTCCTTATTTGTTTCTACAAATCGCATAAATATGCTATTGTAAAAAGACGATACAAACATGGAGCCGGTTATGTTTTCAAAAAAATTACGCCCAAAATCCAAAAACGAATTAAGAAGGATCATTTTAAACGAGGATATTGAGTTAGGTTCAATTGACACCTCATTAATTACTGATATGAGCCATCTTTTTGAACCTGTTCTTGAAACAGGCGATCAGGCTAGATTCTTTTTTGATGGAATAGAAAAGTGGGATGTATCAAATGTAACTGACATGAGCTATATGTTCTGTTATGCCAAGAATTTCAATCAGAATATATCAAACTGGAATGTATCAAAAGTTAAAAACATGCGTGGAATGTTTCAGTTTGCCTCATCCTTTAATCAAGATATTTCCTCATGGGATGTCTCAAATGTAGAGAATATGTCGTCCATGTTTTACGATGCAGCTTCATTCAGTTATGAACTTGATAAATGGAATGTAAGTAAGGTTGATACGATGAGATTTATGTTCATGTATGCAAGATCTTTTGAACATAAGCCTTCGTGGAATTTAGACAGTGTCAGTGATACAGTTGGAATGTTTTATGGCACACCAATCGTTTATGTATCACCTGAGCAAAATTGTTATGTTGACAGTGAGATTGAAAAACTAGCAGAAAAAGAATGCCTTGACTGGCAGTTAAATCAATCAAAGATGGATGATTTTATTGAAAAATTTGCTAAGGATGTAAAGCTTATTAATTAGTCTTGCTCTTATGCCTTAAAGCAACAAAGCATAAGATAGCCATCACAATCATAAGAAAACCTGAAAAGGCAAATATTGCATCTAGTGAAATAATGGATGCAATAAATCCCAAAATTGCAGGTCCAATCATTACTCCTGCATAACCTAAAGTACCAACAATTGAAATTGCTTTTGCCTTATCCTGTCCGCAGTTTTGTGCCGCATTAGAAATAATTACAGGAA
>NZ_JBGVMC010000122.1:0-3171 GCF_045124615.1 Succinivibrio sp. | reverse complement strand
ATTTATATCAGTACTTAATCCACAAGAGCATCAACAAAACTTTCAGAATCAAATTCTCTTAAATCTTCAACCTTTTCTCCGATACCAATATATCTTACAGGAACCTTAAACTGATCAGAGAGTGCAAAAATAATTCCACCCTTTGCAGTACCATCTAGTTTTGTTAAAGTTATTCCTGTTACATTTACTGCCTGAGAGAATATCTTCATCTGTGAAATAGCATTCTGTCCGGTTGTAGAATCTAAAACTAACATCACCTCATTTGGAACTGATTCTGAGTGTTTTTTCATTACTCTGGTAATTTTCTTAAGTTCTTCCATTAGGTTATCTTTATTCTGCAAACGTCCTGCTGTATCGCATATCAGAACGTCTGTTTTATGAGCAATTGCTGAACTTAAGGCATCGTAAATAACAGAAGCACTGTCTGAACCTGTAGGCTGAGAAACAACAGGAATATCGCATCTATCACCCCAGGTTTTCAACTGTTCTACAGCAGCTGCTCTGAAGGTATCACCAGCAGCTAGCATTACCTTTAACCCCTGTGCTTTGAATTTACTTGCAAGTTTTCCTATAGTTGTTGTTTTACCTGCACCATTAACACCTACCATCAGTATTACATATGGCATCTGAGTATTCTTTTCTATCTTTAATGGTTCAGCACAGTCCCTGAGGATCTCATTTAAGATAATCTTTAGATTTTCCTTTAAAGCAGAAGCGTCATGAAGTTCTCTTAATTTTGATTCTTTCTTAAGTTTTTCTATAACCTTCTGTGTTGTTTCAACACCTAAATCAGCTGTTAATAAGGATGTTTCAAGATCATCATAAAGATCATCATCTATCTTTCTTCCCTTTACTAAAGCTGATAATCCATAAGATAGGTTCTCTCTTGTTTTTCTAAGCTTTTCAAAGAAAGATATCTTATTCTTCTTTTTTTCTTCTGAAGAATTGTTTTTATCCTCTGAAATATCAACTTTTACTTCGTCTGATTTTTGTTCAGGTTCTACTGAATTTTCTAAAGCTGATTTATTATCGTTTTCTTTATCTGCTTTGTTGTCTGCTTCGTTTACTGATTCATTTGATAAAACTACATTTTTATCTTCAGTAATTTCTTTTTTTATCTCGTTATTTTTTTTAGAAAAAATTGAAAAAAGTCCCATAAAATCCCCAACAGTTTTTTTTTACAATTATATTAAAAATCTTGTTTTATTGCACTTTCTAAAGGCTTTTGAATTCTCTCTTATTCATACATGCACAGTAAGAAAGATACTTTTAGCCAAAAAATTCTTTATATAAATTTCCTTTAATCTCAATTAGTTCAGAATAATAAAAAAATTTCATTCACTAAACACGCACTGATAAAGAATTTAAAAGCTCTTTTTGAAGCATTCGGCCTTTTTGATACTTTGCCTTGATATTAGAGCTTCTAATTTTGATAAAATTCAAAATGACTTTAACGTCATCGACGTTTATCTTTTTTCAACGCTTAAAGAATTACTATGAATAATCTTGATAAATCTGTAGAACCCCCTATTGAACTAAGTAAAGGAAAAATGCTGATTTTGGCTGTTCAGCACATGTTTGCCATGTTTGGTGCCACTATTTTAGTTCCTATCCTTGTTATGGGATTTTTTAAAAATGCTTGTGGAGAAGATCTTACTGAAGGTCTTACAGTTTCTGTTACTCTTTTCTGTGCTGGTGTAGGTACACTTATTTTCCATCTTTGCACAAAACTCCAGGTACCTGCTTTTCTAGGCTCATCATTTGCATTCCTTGGCGGATTTTATACCATTGCAAATTTCAATACCGGAATCTATGCAAATATGGATGTAAATGAAAAAGCAGCCTACGCTTGTGGTGGTGTAGTAGTTGCAGGTCTTGTTTACATTGCAATGGCCATTGTAATAAGAACTGTTGGCATAGCAAAGGTTATGAGATTTTTGCCACCTGTTGTAACAGGTCCTATGATTGTTTGTATCGGTTTGTCTCTTGCTCCTGTTGCAGTTGCTAACTCATCTGTC
The DNA here is from genome assembly GCF_045124615.1 of Succinivibrio sp. Lineage (NCBI taxonomy): Bacteria > Pseudomonadati > Pseudomonadota > Gammaproteobacteria > Aeromonadales > Succinivibrionaceae > Succinivibrio > Succinivibrio sp. The sequence goes on along the minus strand of NZ_JBGVMC010000122.1, from coordinate 1,153 downwards.
AACTGGCCTTTGGCTTTAGCTGCTATCCTTACAGTGATCGTTTTCAATATATGGGGACGTGGTATGCTAAAACTGATTCCTATTCTCATGGGTGTTGTTATTTTATATATAGCTGCTGTTTTCCTTGATTTTGCTGGTTTTACAAATACAGATGGCTCAGCAATCATTAATTATAATTCAATTGCTAATGCATCATGGATAGGCCTACCTCCTTTCAAAATGTGTAATTTTGATCTTACTGCTATATTGGTTATGGCTCCTATTGCAGCAGCTACAATGATGGAGCATATCGGTGATATGTCTGCTATATCTGCAACTGTTGGAAAGAACTTCATTGCAAATCCTGGTCTTAACAGAACTTTGCTTGGTGACGGCCTTGCGACATCTTTTGCAGGTTTAATAGGTGGTCCTGCTAATACAACTTATGGCGAAAACATAGGTGTTCTTGCAATGTCAAAAGTTTATGAACCAAAAGTTGTAAGACTTGCCGCTATTCTTGCTATTATTCTTTCTATAGTTCCAAAATTCTCAGCAATCATATCTACTATGCCTACAGCAATTATTGGAGGTATTTCATTTATCCTGTACGGTATGATTTCTGCAATTGGTGTAAGAAATATTGTTGAGAACAGCGTAGATTTATCAAAATCAAGAAACCTTATCATTGCAGCCGTAATATTTGTTTGCGGACTTGGTTTTAAGGAAGGTTTAACTTTCTCTGTATTCGGTACATCTGTAACTTTAACTTCACTGGCAATCGCTGCTCTTGCAGGTATATTCCTAAATGCAGTTCTACCAGGAAATAAATATATTTTTGATGAAAATATAGCAGGTAGTACAGCTAAAAAAGATTAAGAAAAAACAAACTAGATAATAGGTATAAAAATGGATTTTTCAAAACAAAAAAATATTACTATATTTTCTCATCCTCTTATAAAACACAAGATCTCTTTATTAAGAGATAAAGAAGCTTCTACAAATAAGTTTCGTACACTGATTGAAGAGATTGCAATGCTTGAAGCATATGAAGCTTTAAGCGATCTTCCTTTAAAAGAAGTTGATGTTGAAACACCAATTGAAAAATGTAAATCTCCTATGATTGATGGTCTAAAGCTGGCTATCATACCTGTTTTACGTGCAGGTCTTGGCATGG
>NZ_JBGVMC010000121.1:0-8233 GCF_045124615.1 Succinivibrio sp. | reverse complement strand
ATGAAAATGGCAATGTTTTAAACAATGCAATCTTGTGGTGTGATTCAAGAACACAAGAAGAGTGTGATGAGATTGAAGCTCTTGTTGGAAAACAAAGACTAATTGAGATTAATGCAAATCCAGCACTAACTGGATTTACAGCTCCAAAAATTCTATGGGTAAGAAAGCATTTACCTGATGTTTACAAAAAGTGCCGTACAATTTTACTGCCTAAAGATTATGTAAGATTCAAGCTTACAGGTAAGCTCTTTATGGAAGTATCTGATGCATCAGGTACTAACCTTCTAGATATTAAGGCAAGAGAGTGGTCTGATGAGATTTTAGAAAAACTCAATATTGATAAGGCTCTTCTTCCACCTATCATTGAATCAGAGGAAGTTGCAGGACATATCAGTGATGAAGCTGCAAAACTAACAGGCCTCAAGGCAGGTACAGTTGTGGCAGCAGGTGCAGGTGATAACGCAGCAGCTGCTTTAGGAACAGGTGTATGCTCTTCAGGGGATGCATTTATCACACTTGGTACCTCAGGAGTTATTTTTGCTCATACTGACAAACCATCAATTGATCCTTTAGGTCGTGTACATACCTTCTGTGCTGCTGTAAAGAACGGATGGACTGCAATGTCATGTACATTAAGTGCAGGACTTTCACTTCGCTGGCTTAGAGATGAGCTTTTCTCTTATGAAAATGAACAAGAGCAAAAAGCTGGCCGTGATGTATATAATCTTATGACAGAGAATGCATCAAAGATCCCTTTAGGATCAGATGGTCTTATTTTCCTGCCATATTTAATGGGTGAAAGATCACCTGTTTTAGATCCAAATGCCCGTGGTGTATTCTTTGGATTAAGTGCAAGACATGGCAAGGCTCATATGACAAGAGCTCTTTTAGAGGGTATCACTCTATCTCAGCGTCATAATCTTGAAGTGCTAAAACAGATGGATATTAAACCAACACAGCTTATTGCCTGTGGTGGCGGTGCAAGATCTGAATTCTGGCGTTATCTGCTGGCAAACATTCTTGGCTGTTCAATTACAACAACCACCTCAAAAGAAGGTCCTGCTCTTGGTGCTGCAATTCTTGCAGGTGTTGCATCAGGTGTATTCCCATCAGTTGAAAATGCCTGTTCAATGCTTGTTCATAAATCAGATATCAACTGCAAGGCAAATACAGAGGATGTTGAAAAATACAATGCTGTATATGAGGTTTACAGATTCTTATATCCTCAGTTAAGACCTGCATTCTCAAAGCTTTCAGCTCTTCGTGATGTACTTGACGGTGGCAGAAGAAAATACAAGGATGTAACTGATGTTGAGTTCGAGCGTTACGGCAAGGTTATTAGCGATATTCCAACAGATGAGCTTGTAAGTGCTCTTGAAAAGACTCCTCTTACAGATGGTACTGACTATGTCGCATCAAGTGAGATTTTAGAGACCGAAAAATTTGTCGATATCATGAAAAATCAGGTTTTTGGCGGACTTGATATTCAAATAGGATACTGTAACGGTCATAATAAAGATCTCAATGCTCTTGAGTATCATAGAAACAGTGAGCTTAATGTTGCAGCAAATGATGCCTATCTAATGGTAGCACCTGCTACAGCTGTCAAGGATGGAATCATTGATTCTCAGAGTGTAGAGATTTTCAGAGTCAAGAAAGGTCAGGCTGTACTGTTTTATGAAACAACTCTTCATTATGCACCATGCGTTGCAGATAATGAGGAGCATTTTAAAATGATGGTTGTGTTGCCAAAAGGCACAAATACACAAAGACCTTCAGCTCTACACAGATGTGGAGAGTCAGGATATCTTACCCATAACAATAAATGGCTGTTTGCCCATAAGGATTCAAACGAAGGAAAATCCAAGGTAAGCACCGGCAGACTGATAGGTGAAAATCTTAGAGTCTGAAATAAATAAAAATACCGTTTGAATTTATAACAAAAAAGGTTGCATATGAGTGTTACTGTAAAGACCCTTGCTCTTGCCGCTGGAGTTTCAAGAGGAACAGTTGATAGAGTTCTGCATAACAGAGGTAACGTCAAAAAAGAGGTTGCCGTAAAAATCAAAGCTCTTGCAAAAGAGCTTGGATATGTACCAAACAGAGCAGGACGAGAACTGTCCGGTTTTAAACTAAGCTACAAAATAGGTGTTCTTCTGCCAAGTATAGGCAACGTCTTTTTTGATGGAGTTACAAACGGTATTGAAGAAGCTATAAGAGAATATGAAGAGCTTGGTGTAGAAGTTGTATTTACAAAGGTGCAAGGCTACAAGGAGGATGTTCATTTAAAATCAATTGACGAGCTTGTATCAAAAGGTTGCAGTGCTTTGTGTCTTGCAACAATGCAGACAGAAGCGATTGCTCAGAAGATTAAAGAGTGCCAGAAATCAGGTATAAAGGTTATTCTTGTAAATTCTGACATAGAAGGTTCTGGCAGGATCTGTTATGTAGGATCTGACTATATAAAAGCAGGAAAAACCTGTGCAGGTCTGTTATCTTTAATGAAACAAAAAGAGCATATCAATATTCTTATTGTAACCGGCTCTGAAAAAATGCGCGGACATCAGCAGAGAATTTCTGGTTTTAAAGATGAGTTGGACAGACTTGGGTGTGACTACAGTGTTGTAAATACCATTGAGTCTGACGATTCAGATATAAAAGCTCAGATCCTTGTTCAAAAATACCTAAAGGAAAATCCTAAAATCAACTGTGTTTATGTTACAGGAGCTGCCGTTCAGGGCGTTGGCTCTGCAATCATAGCAAGTGGCAGAAAGGATATTTTTGGAATAGCCTTTGATGATATCTATACAACGGTGGAGCTTGTAAGAGCAGGTATTTTTAAATTCGTTATCTGTCAGGAGCCTTTTGTTCAGGGATATCAGTCAATTAAAAGAGCCTATCAGTTGTTGTCTGGATCTAATTCAAATAGAACAGGAACAGATTATTTTACCGAGACCATTATCAAGATAGCATCGAATATTGGATAACATGGATAGCAATAAGCTGTCTTAATAAAAGCAGCTTTACTTTTATGAGAAAAGTGCAAGAAATTACCATTCAGGCTTTTTTTTATAAATTATGCGGGCGTGAAAGATCACGGTTTAACCGTTTGGATGAGAGCACGAATTATATTTTATTTGACAGCAATCCTTTTGTAGGAAATTACCTTGTTTTTGTACATAAATTAAAGAGAAAATTCTCTTAATTCATCGAAGTTCGTTTCATTTGTGACAACACTTAAGGAAATTTTAGTTTTGGCAAATAAGAGTTTTATGCTTTGCCGTTAGGCCAATTGAACAGAATGATGTGGTGACAGGGAATTCTTACTTTTTAAGTGAGTGGAAATATCAAAAACAGTCTAAAGTAAGAAAAATATCAAATAAGAAGGAACTTCAGAAAAAGTACTGATGATTTGCTTGAAATTTCGTGCGTTGTATAGAAATTTTATTCTTTATATCACCTTTTTTTTATATCTAATAATAAAGTAAGCAAAATTATGTTAAAATTAGTCGGCTTTCAACTGAGTTTGTGATCGGTCTGAGAGTCATATTGTTTAATTATCACAAAGGAGCATTTTAAATGTTAACAGTAGAACAGAAAGCAAAGATCGTTGCTGAATTTGGTCGTAACCCACAGGACACAGGCTATCCAGAGGTTCAGATTGCATTATTAACTGCAAGAATTTCTGACCTTCAACCTCACTTTGAGGCTCACAAGAAGGATCACCACAGCCGCCGTGGTTTATTACGTTTAGTTGCTCAGCGTCGTAAGCTGCTTGACTACTTAAAGACTTCAGATGTTGCTCGTTATACAGCAATCGTTGAGAAGTTAAAGCTCCGTCGCTAATAATTAGCGTCTGGCTGGGCGGCTTGAATGCCGCCCTAATTTTATAGGCCCCACTTAAAGAGGCAAAAAGTGGGTGTAGTGGAGAAAATATAATGAATTTAAAACCAATAATCCGCACCTTTAAATACGGTCGTCATACAATTACTTTAGAAACAGGTGCAATTGGTCGTCAAACAGACTCAGCCGTTATGGCTTCTATGGATGACACTACAGTATTTGCAACAGTAGTTTGTAACAGAAAAGAAGAGGTTGCAGGTCGTGATTTCTTCCCTTTAACAGTTAACTATCAGGAGCGTTCATACGCAGCAGGTAAGATCCCAGTAAGCTTCTTCCGCCGTGAGGGTAGAGCTACCGAGGGTGAGACCTTAATCTCTCGTCTGATTGACCGTCCTTTACGTCCACTATTCCCAGAAGGTTTCGTAAACGAGGTTCAGGTTGTTGTTACAGTTATGTCAGCAAATCCTGAAATTCCAACAGATATTATTTCTATCATTGCAGCTTCAGCTGCATTAAAGACTTCAGGTCTACCATGGAATGGCCCTCTTGGTGCAGCTCGTGTTGGCTACATTGATGGTCAGTATGTATTAAACCCACTGACAAAAGAGCAGAAAGTTTCAGATCTTGACCTTGTTGTTTCAGGTTCAAAGCAGGCTGTTGTGATGGTAGAGTCAGAGGCAAACTGCCTGCCAGAGTCAGTAATGCTAGGTGCTGTTATGTACGGTCATGAGCAGCAGCAGACTGTAATCAATGAGATTGAAGAGTTCGCAAAGCAGGTTAACCGTCCAGTTTGGAACTGGGTAAAGCCAGAAGAGGACACTGCTTTAATTGAAGCTGTTAAATCAGAGGCAACTGAAGCTGTAGGTGAGGCTTTCAGAATCGTTGACAAGTTAGAGCGTCAGGATAAGTTAGAAGAGATCCAAAAGAGCGTTGCTGAAAAGATAAAATCTTCAAAAGAAGAGTGGGCAGAAAAGGACAACGAGATTGCAAAGATCTTCTTTGACCTTGAGCGCAACATCGTTCGTGAAAGAATTCTGTCTGGTGAAAAGAGAATCGACGGCCGTTCATTACGTATGATTCGTCCTATCACCATTGCAACCGGCATCCTTCCAAGAGTTCACGGATCAGCTTTATTCACCCGTGGTGAGACTCAGTCAATCGGTACATGTACTCTAGGTTCAGAGCGCGATGCTCAGACATTTGAGGATATGTCTGGTGTTCGTACAGACAGATTCATTCTTCACTACAACTTCCCTCCATACTGTGTAGGCGAAATTGGTTTAATCGGTTCTCCAAAGCGTCGTGAAATCGGTCACGGACGTCTTGCAAAGAGAGCTCTAAAGGCTGTTCTACCTTCATTAGAGCAGTTCCCATATTCAATTCGTGTTGTTTCAGAAATTACTGAATCAAACGGCTCTTCATCAATGGCTTCAGTATGTTCAGGCTGTCTGTCATTATTAGACGCTGGTGTACCTATCAAGGCTCCTGTAGCTGGTATTGCAATGGGTCTAGTTAAGGAAGATGACAGAGTTGCAATTCTAACTGATATCATGGGTGATGAGGATCACTTAGGTGATATGGACTTTAAGGTAGCTGGTACTCGTGATGGTGTTACCGCACTTCAGATGGATATCAAGACAGACGGTATTACCCGTGAGATTATGCAGAATGCATTAACTGATGCACATGCTGCAAGAATTCATCTGTTAAACGTAATGCAGAAGGCTGTACCAGAGGGTGTTAAGGAATTATCACCATATGCTCCAAGAGTTGTAACCATCAAGGTTCCAGCTAACAAGGTTAAGGAAATCATCGGTAAGGGTGGCTTTAATATCCGTTCAATTCAGGCTGACACAAACAGCCAGATCGATATTGAGGATGATGGTACTGTTAAGATTTCTGCAACTTCACAGCTTTCAGCAGAAGGTGCAATCAAGCGTATCAATGATTTACTCATCGAGGTTGAAGTAGGTCAGGATTATGTTGGTAAGGTTGTAAGAATCACTGATTTTGGTGCATTCGTTAACATCCTTCCTGGTCGTGACGGTCTTGTTCACATCTCTCAGATCACTGAAGAAAGAGTTGAAAATATCAACGATTATCTGCAGATTGGTGATGAGGTTCGTGTTCGTGTTCTTGATATTGACAACACTGGTCGTATCCGTCTGTCAATCAAGGCAATTACTGAAGAGCAGAATGCTCAGTCAGAACAGGCTGCAGCACAGATTGTAGAGCAGGAAGTTCCTGTTGAAGAGCAGCAGGCTGAAAACGTTCAGTCACAAGAACAGGATCAGCAGTAATCATAACTGAAAATTTAAAATAATCAGAAGGCTCGTATGTAACATAATACTGCGAGCCTTTTTAATGAGCATTCTATGAATAATAACACTCAGAATAGAGAACAGTTTTCAACAAGACTTGGTTTTCTTTTAATTACAGCAGGATGTGCTATCGGTCTTGGCAATGTATGGAGATTTCCTTATATTACAGGTCAGTATGGTGGAGCTGCATTTGTACTAATCTATCTTCTTTTTCTAGTTATTTTAGGTATACCTCTTGTAAGTATTGAACTTGCAATCGGTCGTGCCTCAAGAAAGAGTATCGGTTGCTCTTTTGAAACACTGACACCTAATAAAAAATGGTATTTATGTAAGTATTTCATGATCTGTGGTAACTATCTGCTTATGGCATTCTATACAATGGTTACAGGCTGGATGCTTTACTACAGCTACAGAATGCTAAAAGGAGATTTTACAGTTGAGCCATTAACTCAATCTCAGTCAGGTCAGTATTTTGGAGAACTGTTAGCAAGTCCTGGTGCAATGATTCTTTGTACTGTTCTTGTAACAGTATTTTCTTTTTCTATCTGTGCATTAGGACTTAGAAAGGGGGTTGAGAGAATCACAAAACCTCTAATGGTTTTACTGTTTATTCTCCTAATTTTTCTTGCTGTACACTCATTTTTCCTTCCAGGCTTTGAAAAAGGTCTTGAATACTACTTAAAACCTGATTTTTCAAAGTTCACAAAGGATTCTATCTATGAAATCCTGTCAGCCGCTGTAAGTCAGGCTTTCTTTACCTTAGGCCTTGGTATAGGTTCAATACAGATCTTCGGATCTTATATGAGTAAGTCCCGTTCTATTCCATATGAGTCAACAACCATTGCAATTTTAGATACCATAGTGGCTCTTCTTGCAGGTCTTATTATTTTTCCTGCATGTTTTAGCTATGATGTTCAGCCAGGACAGGGACCAGGTCTTATCTTTGTAACTTTACTGTCAGTATTCTCAAATATGCAGTTTGGTTACATCTGGGGCTCAATGTTATTCATCTTCATGCTCTTTGCAGCTGTTTCCACTTTAATTGCAGTTTTTGAAAATATCATCGGTATTTCACTTGATATATTCAAGACTACAAGAGTAAAGGCTGTAATTGTAAACATGATAATTATTCTGCTACTTTCTCTTCCTGTAATTCTAGGATTCAATGAGCTTTCATTCATAAAACCTATGGGTGAGAATTCAGTGATCCTTGATTTATATGACTTTGTATTATCACAGAACATTATTGAGTTAGGCTCAATAGTTTATGTTCTTTATGCAAGCTATAACTATGGCTGGGGTTTTGATTCTTATACCAAAGAGGCAAATCTTGGTTCTGGTTTTTCTATAAGCACAAAACTTCGTTTCTATTTTAAATATGTGCTGCCAGTTATAGTTCTTGCATTATTTGCTCAAGGTTATATAGCAAAATTTGCATAATTGAATATAAATAAACGACATTGGAGTATATATGCAAAGAGAGATCTTTAAGACAAGACTTGGTTTTCTTCTCATTGCCTCAGGATGTGCAGTCGGCATCGGCAATGTATGGAGATTCCCATTTATTGTAGGTCAGTATGGTGGAGCATATTTTGTGCTCATGTACCTTTTCTTCCTGTTACTAATAGGTATTCCTTTACTTACTATCGAACTGTCAATTGGAAGACGCTCAAGATCATCTATGGCTTACTGTTATGAGAAACTTGAGGATAAAGGCTCCTACTGGCATGTAAACAAGTGGTGGCAGTTTTCCGGTAACTACTTTTTGATGGGATTTTATGTTGTAGTAGCAGGCTGGATGCTGTACTACTTCATGTCTTTTGCCTTCAATGAGATCCCTCATAATATTGATAGAGCATCTGCAACTAAAAGATTTACCGATCTTTTAGCTTCTCCAAGTCTTATGTACAGCTTAGTACTTGCATGTGTAATATTCTCATATGCAGTTGTGGCACTAGGTGTTGTAAAGGGGGTTGAGAGAATAACCAAGCCTCTTATGGTTATCATTATTCTTCTGCTTGTTTCTATGGCTGTTCGATGATTTACTCTTGATGGTTTCTCTCAAGGTA
>NZ_JBGVMC010000120.1:0-1130 GCF_045124615.1 Succinivibrio sp. | reverse complement strand
AATAATCAGCCTTATTTCTCTTTGTGGGTTGATGATACCCTGATCGTGCAGAATGTGATCTGTTTACCACGTCAGAAAATCCTACTTTATGACAATATCAATTTTAACGGTAATTTCTTTATTGTTGATCTTACATCACCTGCTGATCAGCAAAGCAAAGCAAATTACAAAGAGTTAAGCACACGTTTTAAGTTGTTATATCTAACTAATGAAGAAATGGCGGAGCTAGAAAATGATTGAGATAAAAAACCTACTTAACAATGATAAAAAGCTCAATTCACAGCCTAGAACTTCATTTCTAAAACGCAAACTAAAAATACTACTTACCCTGCAGAAAGGCTCGTTTAAGGGTCGTGAGGGTAACACATACGAAATAAGCGATCTTGCAATGTCGGTTAGAGTAGAAAAGACGGGCGCACCTGATTTTGGAAAAGCAAGCGCAGTAATTTATGGTCTACCTCTTGACGTTATGGAGCAATTATCTACTTTATGTATGCATCCTCTATATGTAAGACGTAACTATATAAACATATATGCGGGTGATGAATACAACGGCTACAATCAAATCTATGCTGGAACTATCACAAAAGCAAGTGTCGATTTCAACAGTGCTCCTGATATAAAATTTAATATAGAAAGTCAGATTGGTTTTTTCGGAGCCGTTACGGCTCAAGGTGCAAACGTCATCAGTGGCTCACAATCGGCAAGCACATTCATTGAACAGCAGGCAAAAAAGATCGGTTTTACATTTAAAAATGAGGGCGTAACTGGAACAGTTAAGAACGCAGTTTTTGAAGGTTCACCTATTGAGCAAGCTAGACAGTGCGCTAAACAGATTGGAGCTGAATTAATACTTGATGATGAAACCATGATTTTAGTGTCCAACGGTGCAAGTCGTAAAGGAAATGCTGTTTTATTAAATGCAAATAGCGGTTTATTGGGTTATCCAGCTATGACACAAAACGGCATTGAGATCAGAGCAATATTTAATCCAAATTTCAGATTTGCAGGACTGATAAAACTTGAAACACTTGTTCCTAAGTGTAGTGGTTCATGGCGCATTGTGAAAATGTCGCATACTTTAGATAGCAATTTACCTAGCGGTGGCAAATGGGAAACACAAATCACAG
>NZ_JBGVMC010000119.1:0-2969 GCF_045124615.1 Succinivibrio sp. | reverse complement strand
TTTTTTTGACGTAGTGCTAACTTTAGGATAAAAGTTAGTTAAATTTTATATTTTGCACTTAGGAAATAACCAGCTAACGGTTACAACTTATGTTTGTTTGATGTATGCTCATCAGTCTTTTGATTGGTTAGCTTTCTTTTTTGAGCATAAGATTTTTATGGTAGGTAAGGAGAGGTTCGATTCCTCAGAGTGGTTCCAATCTGAGAAAATTTACTTATTCGATAAGCTATTTTTCTTCTAAAATGATAATATACACGCAATAACTCGTTGAGGTGTAACAATGTCATTTTCTTATCGAATAGGTAAGCCTTTTTGGAAATGGTTTGCAAAGCTAGGAGTAACATTAAGATTAAGAGTCGGTGTCGGTTATGACGCCGAGGCTAAATGTTACTATGTGGCGTGGTCAGATCTACCTGGAATAAATACTGATGCAGATACTCTTGAAGAATTAAAAAAGAATATTCAGGAATGTGTTGAGTTATTACTTGAAGATTACATATCCGACACTTCCAATGTTCATGCATCAATGAGAGTTCCGGTGTTGAATTAAATGGGAGAGCATGATTATTACATGCGCCTTGTAGAGATTTTAAAGCAGAATGGATGTTATCCTACAAGAACCGGAAAAGGCTCGCATGAAAGATGGTTTAATCCTAAAAACAAAGTTCCGTTTACAGTGCATAAATCCTGTAAATCAAGATTTTCTGCGCAGAAGGTCTTAAATGACGCAGGTATAGACATAAAGATTTAGTCTAAAAAGTCAAAAATAAGCTCACAGAAATGTGGGCTTTTTTTGTTTCTGGAGTCTCCCAATGTTATCCATTAAGAATACACTGATTTTAGGTGCAGTCGCTTTTGCGGTTGGTTATATTGCCGGTTATGCGACAAGAGGCGATTAGGCAGAGATTGAAAGTCTGAACGTTGCGAAAAATGCACTGGAGCAAGAAAGAGCTAATCAATAACTAGAGATTTTTAACCCTAAGATCTCGGTCGTAGTTCTTACACTATTTTTTCTCTATTAAAAATATATCATTAATTCACCTTACTCTCTGAAATTTATAAAAATTTTTCCGATATTTTTTCAAAAAACACTTGCTTTTTTTATAAAATCATGTAAGAATATACTTACATTATATCAATCATTTTCGGGCTTATTATGGATCTTAGTTCTGCTTATTCTGTTCTTACTAACATTTATGCTAATTTCAGCAAGAAAGCTGGTTGCTTTTATGTTTATTCCTATACTCCTGTTTATGACAGTACTACTAAAAACACTTCTAAAAAGAACATCACCAGTATTGGCAAGATTTCTTCTGAAAGTGGTATTGGTTTAATTGAGTTTAATGCTAAGTTCCTTCGTGCCCATCCTGAATTCATTAACCTTAAAGTTTTCAGAAAAGCAAAAAATACAATTCACATTGAATCAAAAGAAAATGATCCTGTATCACTTAATGCTGCTGATAGTGATGACTTACTTGAAGCTCACCACATGAAGATTTGTGCATCATATTTTATTGTTGAGGCTTTAAAGAAGTCCTTTTCTGGTCGTGCTCTTAAAGCTTTATATGATTCAGGAAAGATCACTAAAACTCAGTATGACATCCTATTAACTGTTCTGGTTTATTCTATTTATGAAGGAGTTAAACACCTTGGTGCTATTGAATACTTTATTCGAGATCATATTGTCCCTTTCAACGGTAATATCAACAAAGATTCAATCCAAAGATTATATGCTGTTCTAGATAGCCAACTTATCATTGATTTCTACAAGAAAAAACAGGAGATTATGCAAGCTGATTTCTTATCTAAAAAAGAAAATGGCTTGAATAAGCGTAAATTCATAGCATTAGATGGCAGTAACATCGATATTAGCTCTAGAAGAATTAACTGTGCTGATTATGGCAAAGCAAAAAGTGGAAATGAAACTCCTATAATCAATTTCCTATCACTTATTGATCAGACCACTGGTACATTACTTGGTCATTGTACCTATTCTGGACATACAACTGATATTGCAACACTTGAAGGCTCTGTAAAGCAACTATCTTACTATGGATGTAAAGATTACACTCTAATTGTCGATCGTGGATACTGGTCTGTATATAACTTAAGTGTTATTTATAATTTCGGTATTGATGTTATTGCTCATGTAAAAACATCTCAATCAACTGCAATTAGAAAATTCATAAATTCAGTTGTTGACGATATGTCTGTCGGTAATGGCTGTGTAAAAATTGAACAAAACGGAGAAGTTAACTACGCTTCTCGTTTTAAGTATTCCTGGAATTATTACGACATTAAAGCACAAAAAAAAGTAAACAAGCCTATATATTTATATGCTTTTTATAATCCTGCAATTGCAACAAGTGCAAAAGAACAGTTAATTAGTGAAGTAGCTGAACTTAACAGCGAATATGAGGAGTATAAACAGAAGCTTGCCAATGCAATTGCAAAGCATAAGAAAAAGCCTGAAATGCCTAGCCTTAAGAATAAACATGCAACACTTATTGATGATGGAATTATAGTACTTAATAAGAAGTACAACAGATATGACATATGCAATGAGAAAGCATACAAATACATTCAGGCTTGCGGTATTTGGGTACTTGCCTCTACCAGTGAATTTGATTGCGAAGATATTTATACAAGATATCGTCAGAGAAATGAAATTGAAGTTATGTACAGATATTTCAAAAATCACGTTGATGCAAACACACTGAACACTTCAACAGAAGACTCATTCAAAGCAAAACTGTTTATAGGTCTATTAGCCTCAGAATTTCTCAACAGCTTAAAGTTGAAAACTTTAGAATGGAATAAAACAGCTTCTGATAAACAAAAGGTTAAACTAAAAGACAATTCTATGTACATGACATTCAAAGACTTAGATACCCTTGAATGTATTCGTCATGGTGAAACTATAATCCCTATTACAAATATTCTCAAAAGACATGAAGCCCTTTTTAATA
>NZ_JBGVMC010000118.1:0-3766 GCF_045124615.1 Succinivibrio sp. | reverse complement strand
TTACCAGCATCATGCTTTAAGTACTTCTCATGTTCAACAAATGCACCTAACTCAGCGATAACCTTAGTCATCTTGGTTAACTTGTAGTAAGGACGAACAACTAAACCAAAAGTCTTCTTGCTGTCATATGCATTTGAAGTTGAGTATGCTGCATTGAACTGGTGGAACATACCAAAGTTTTCAGTAAACTGGCTTAAACCGACGTTTAATAAGCGGTAGCCCTGACCGGTGAAACCAGCATGTCCATCGAAGCCTGAATTTGCTTTGATATCAGCGGTTGTTGACCAAGCACAGTCAGCTGATGAACCAGAGAATGACTGTAAAACAGTCTTATTGAATCCGCCTAATACGTTTAAGGTTAATTCAGCAGTCAGGTTGAATGCATCTTTTAACTCATTATCCTTAGTCCAAGTGTATGAAGAGAACTTACCATTCTTATCACGCTCAGGACGTAAGTATGTTGCACCTAACTCTACAGATGCACCATCCCATGCAGGGAATACGTAACGGGTATCAAATACATTTAAGCGAACTTTAACCTCTTCTTCTGTTGCAAACTTACCTTTTGCAACATCACCAACGGCACCTGTTAAAGCATTTCCTTTATCGTCTTTCTGGTCAGCTTTCTGCTTAATAACATACTTATCTTCAAAAGTCTTATAGGTTGCATTGCCGTTATCTTTTCTAGTCCAAGCTGCTGATAATTTACCAGTACCAACATTTAACTGTTCAAAGCCTACGCCATGACCTGAAACATCATAGAAGTAGAAATCGCCAATATATGAATCTTCACGCTGAACGTACTTCTTACCAATCCATAGAATTGCGTCTTTATCTAAAAGACCTTTAACCTGTGCATAGAGCTGACGGTTTCCGATATTACTCTCCCAATTGTTTTCATTACCGTTACCACCTACAGCGAACAAGGCTCCAATTGACCATACAGTATCATCTACCTTAGCAATATCACTAGATAATTGCATGTCCATGAAAGTATCGTTCTCGTTACCAAAACGACCTAGCTGCTGAACATATGTCTTGTGACCATATGTTGACTTACCGTGCATAACACCAGAACGCATGTAACCACTAACGTCTACTGGTGCAGCCATTGCCTGAGCTGACATTAAACCTGCTAGAACACTAGCGGCCTATATATGTAAGATCAAAATATAAACTTTTGATTTATCAAATGGATAGTAAATATAAATCGGTCCTATGTGAAATTTTTTTATTTGCAATTGTAGTTTCAATTCATATTATTTCAATGATCGATTGTTTTATCGTGAGATAAAAGAGATTATTTTATGACGCAGTATTCTGATATTGCTCTTTCTTTTGAATCAAAAACCATTGCTATTTTTATAACTCTATCTTTAAGTGGAAGAGTATCACCATAATGTTTTTTGATAATCTGTTCAGATGCTTGTTTTAGCAATAACTTAAGATCAGCTGTTGATTTTGCATATTTAAACTCAATTACAATTCTTGATGAATCAAATTCAATTTGAAGATCTGATCTTCCTTTTGAGCTATTGGATTCAGAAAGAATATTTAATCCGGCACCTTGAAGATACATCTGAATGTGACTTCTTAATGAAGATTCATCTTTTATTGGATACTTGTCATATGATATAGAATTTAAGATGGCATTGAACAAAGAAACAATCTCTTCTGCATTACCATCTATCAATGAATTTATTTGAATATTAGATATTGAAGGCTCAATTCCAAATATCTTGAAATAAAGCAGATTTGACAAAGCCTTTCTTATTTCATTATTTGGAATTCCCAAAACGATATTTTTTCCAAGTTCTAGTTCTGAGTGTAATGTTAAATACCCAGTTTGGCACATCAAAACTGTTGGATTGATATCTAAAAGAGAATTTGGATTAGAGAATGATTCATGTGATATATAAATATCTTTATTTGAATATTCTGTAACATCTAGTTCATGGTTATCCAAGTAATTTTTCAGAATTGATGGAATACCACCATTATCAAACCAGTAATCACCAAACTTGATTTTTTCTCTATTAAAAGATTCCTTGAAAAAATTATTGATTGACCATGTTGAAAAAACTTTATTTTCAAAATCTTCATCAAAGCAATAGCCATCATATTCCATTGCTAGTTTACTGACTAATCTGTCAACATAATCAATTCTTATAGGATCATCTTTCTGCATTGAAGAAATATCTTTGCCATATAGCTTTAATATGACATCATCAATGTAATCTTTGAAATATTCTTTAATCTCTTCTTTTGTATAACCAACTATGTTTGAACATAGATTTTTATATGTTAGATCGATAATATCTGAGCCAACAGAAAACAATGCTACATGCTTAAGTCTTGTAACACCAGTTACTGCAAGAAATCTAATGTGACCACCACCTTTTAAGGACGCATATAAACTTTTTAAAGTTTCAGAAAACTTTTCATATTGGGCTTTATTATTAATATTTCTTGTTAGCAAGCAATCATATTCATCAATCAGAACAACAATCTGCTTTCCTATAGGCATAGCTTCAAACAAAGCCTTTATATAGCCAGCTGGTGTATCAATAATCGGATCTATTGAAAAATTATTTTTTGATGCAAACTTTAAAATCTGATTTTTAAGACCAGATAAAAAGGATTCATAGTCAGATGAAATATAGTCAAGAAAATTAATTCTTAAAATAGGATAGGTTGGTTCATTCCACTTATCGTATATAAAAGTTCCTTTAAAATATGGATCTTTTCCTAAGCCAAATAGCGTTGCTATAGTATCCAGTGTTAATGACTTTCCAAATCTTCTTGGTCGAGAAAAGAATATTCTGCTGTAAGATGAAATGATTTTATAAATTTCATTGGTTTTATCTACATAAATATTATTACCACTTCTTAATTCAACAAAACTGTCTGATAATAAAATGGACTTCATACCAAATAACTCCAATGAATCTTTTCATAGAAGTATAGCCTATTTGTTAATATTTTTATATCACAGACATTCACAAATTTCTTTCTCAAAGATATATCCATGAAAACAAACAATTCAACAAAAACTTTCACTTAAGCAAGAAAACAACATTCATAAATCATAAATTCAGTTCTTTCGAAAATTAAAACTTTGTAAAATCAATCAAATAGAAATTACTGTAGAAGATATGAAAGCTTATATAGGCCGCTAGTGTTCTAGCAGGTTTAATGTCAGCTCAGGCTTCTGCAGCTGTTACTCCTGATGTTGCATTTAAGGGTGATGCTTCATACGTTCGTGTTGGCCTCTTTTCAAGAAACTTCAATAAGAATGTTGGTGATGTAGGTCGTTTAGGTAATGAAAACGATACCTATTTAGAATTGGCTCCATCATTAACACTAGCTGAAGTAGATGGTGTTGAGTATAGATTAGTGTCTTCATTTGCTATGAGCTCAACATATAAAGGTACCTGGGCTGGTACAAATAATCAGCGTGGTGACAGAGCATCACGAAACATGGAAAATGCAGGCAAATCAGACAACAGTGATTTAGCTGACTTCTCAAATTTATCATTTGGTTTAACACAGGTTTATATGAGAGTTACCGGTCTTTTAGATTCAGATAAAGATGCAGCAATCTGGGTTGGTAAAAGATATCAGCGTCAGGACTCACATGTAGTTGATGCTTACTGGAGAGATGTTTCTGGTGATTCAGTAGGTATTGAGAATCTATCTGTAGGTTCTGGTAAATTCCGTGCAACCTGGGTACGTCGCGATGGTGAGTCTGTATTCACTAATAAAT
>NZ_JBGVMC010000117.1:0-4115 GCF_045124615.1 Succinivibrio sp. | reverse complement strand
TCCACAAGGTCCTGGTACCTTGATTTCTGAGCAAACTGATTTAAGTGTACCTATCAAGGGTATTACCGATCTTAAGAATATTGCTCTTATCAATATTTCAGGTCCTGGTATGAAAGGTATGGTAGGTATGGCAGGCAGACTGTTTACTGCAGTTTCTCGTGCCGGTGTATCAATCACTCTTATTACCCAGTCATCATCAGAGTACTCAATTTCATTCTGTATTCCTCAGTCAGAACTTGCAAAAGCTAAGAGAGTAATCTCATCAGAGTTCAGATTAGAGTTTAAAGAAGGTCTTTTAAATCCAATCGAAGTTAAAGAAGGCTGCGCAATTATTTCTGTTGTTGGTGACGGAATGCGTATGGTTCGTGGTATCTCTGGTAAATTTTTCAGAGCTTTAGCTGAGGCTAATGTTAATATCAGAGCTATTGCTCAGGGCTCATCAGAGCGTTCTATTTCAGCTGTTATTTCTCAAAAGCGTGCAACTGAAGCTGTTGCTTTTGCTCATACAGCATTCTTCAACTCTCTTCAGAGAATTGATATTGTTCTAATCGGCTGCGGCGGTGTTGGCGGTGAGCTTTTAAATCAGATCAAGCGTCAGCGTGATCATTTAAGAGAAAAGAACGGTCTTGATGTAAGAGTTGTAGGTATCGGTAATTCTCGACACTTCATTAGTGATGCAAACTGTATCGATCTTGATAACTATAAGTCATTGCTTGATGTATCAGAGTCAGAGCCTTTAAATCCTGAGAGTGCAGAGCAGTTAATTAAGGATCTGCACTTAATCAATCCAATTTTAGTTGACTGCACATCATCTGAGGCTCTTGCACTCAAGTATGTTGATTACATGCAGGCAGGTTATCACATCGTAACTCCAAGCAAGAAGGCAAACACTAACTCCTATGAGTACTACAGGCAGTTAAGAGAAGCCTCAAAGAAACATCACAGAAAGTTCTTATATGAGGCAAATGTAGGTGCTGGTTTACCTGTTATCAATACACTGCAAAATCAGCTTGCTGCAGGTGACAGTTTAATTGAATTTGAGGGTATCCTGTCAGGTACACTTTCATATCTGTTCGGTCTTGTTGAAGATGGCAAGACTCTATCAGAGGCAACTTATGATGCATACTCAAAGGGCTTCACAGAGCCAAATCCAGCTGACGATTTAGATGGTATGGATGTAGCTCGTAAGCTTCTTATCCTTGCTCGTGAGTGTGGACTTGAGCTTGAACTTTCTGATATCGATGTTCAAGGTGCTGTACCAAAGCAGTTCTTACAGGGTGCTAATGCACAGGAAGTTCTCTTGAATATCAAGAATGCTGATGCTGACTTTACAAAGATGGTTAACGAGGCAAAGGCTGAAGGTAAGGTTCTTCGTTATGTAGGCTCAATTAAAAACGGAAAGTGTCAGTGTAAGGTTACACCTGTAAGTGCAGATAATGCACTTTATAAGGTTCGTGACGGTGAAAATGCTCTTGCTCTGACAACAGCATATTATCAGCCTATTCCTTTAGTTGTAAGAGGTTATGGTGCAGGTACTGCAGTTACTGCGGCAGGTGTTTTATCTGACATCTTACGTATTCAGAACTGGGCTCGTGAGGATTAGTTTCAAATGACAAAAATGTATAAGGCATATGCTCCAGCTTCAGCTGCAAATCTGTCTGTAGGTTTTGATCTTTTAGGCGCAGCACTAAAGCCTATTGACGGTTCTTTACTTGGCGATGAGATTATTATTTCTGAAAATGATGCAAAAGGCTGTGATGTTTCTGTTACAGGCCGTTTTGCTCATAAGCTACCAACTGATCCTAAGCAGAATATTGTTTATCAAGCATATCTTATGTATAAGGATGCTTTAGAAAAGGAAGGAAAAACAGCTCTTGACGTTCATATGGAGCTTTCAAAGAACCTTCCTGTATGCTCTGGTCTTGGATCATCAGCTGCATCCGTTGTTGCTGCAGTTGTTGCACTAGATGCTATTCATGACAATGCATTAGGCGAGAAAAAGATTGTAGAGCTTATGGGAGCACTTGAAGGCAGAATCTCAGGCTCTATTCATTATGATAATGTTGCTCCTTGCTACTATGGCGGACTTCAGCTCATAGTTGAAGAAAAGGGCATCATTTCTACAACTCTTCCTGATTTTGACAACTGGTACTGGGTATCATGTTTCCCAGGAATTAAGGTTTCAACAAGCGCAGCAAGACAGATCCTGCCTACATCTTATGACAGAAAAGATACCATTACATTCGGTCGTCATCTTGCTACTTTTGTTCATGCATGCCACACTGGTGATGATAAGCTTGCAGCTTCAGTTTTAACTGATGTTATTGCTGAGCCATACAGAGCATCTTTAATACCTGGTTTTTCTGAGGCAAGAGAATATGGTTTATCAATAGGTGCTCTTGCAACTGGTATTTCAGGTTCAGGCTCTTCAGTGTTCTCTATATTTGAAGATCTTGAAAAGGCAAATCTGATGAAGGATTATCTTGAGAAGAACTTCATCGCAAATGAAGACGGTTTTTGTCATGTCTGCAAAGTTGACAGACGTGGAGCTTATGCACAGGTAATTGATTAGGAAATAACAATGGAATTATTTAATCTAAAAGATCATAACGAGCAAGTTTCTTTTTCACAGGCTGTGCTCAAGGGGATTGGTAAAGATCAGGGCTTATTCTTCCCAGATCATATTACTCCTATGGATAACATCGATGAACTTATTGATATGCCACTTGTTGAGCGTTCACAGAAAGTTCTTCGTCATCTTATTGGAAATGATGAATTACCTGAGCTTGAGGCTATTGTTGCTGATGCATTCTCTTTTAAAGCACCAATCGTAAAGGCTGATGAGAATATCTATGCTTTAGAGCTTTTCCACGGACCAACCTTAGCATTCAAGGATTTTGGTGCTCGTTTCATGGCACGTGTTTTAGGTGCCATAAGACAGGATAATCACTTAACCATCTTAACTGCAACTTCAGGTGATACTGGTGCAGCAGTTGCAGCTGCTTTTTATGAGCAGAAGGGGATTGATGTAGTTATTCTATATCCAAAAGGCAAGATTTCTGAACTTCAAGAAAAACTTATAGCAACTTTAGGTAAGAATATCCGTGCTGTAACAGTTAATGGAATTTTTGATGAGTGTCAGGATCTTGTTAAGACTGCTTTTGACGATTTAGAGTTTAAAAAGACTGTAGGTTTAAATAGTGCAAATTCAATCAACATAAGCCGTCTTCTTGCACAGGTATGCTACTACTTTGAGGCTGTATCACAGCTTCCAAAAGAAAAGCGTGATTCTGTTGTATTCTCAGTTCCTTGCGGTAACTTTGGTAATATCACAGCAGGTTTAATTGCTAAATCCCTTGGCTTGAAGTGCCGTTTTGTTATCTCATGTAATGCAAATGACACTATTCCTCGTTATCTTACAACTGGTAACTATGAGCCACATAAGACTGTTGCAACCTTATCTAATGCGATGGATATCTCAAGACCAAATAACTGGCCAAGAGTTGAAGCTTTAGTTAAGATGCAGGGCTGGTCATTAAAGGATTTTGACTTTGGTTCAATGTCAGATGCTGATACTGAAAAGACTATGCAGGCTTTATACAAGAAGACAGGTTATGTTTTAGAGCCTCACGCTGCTATTGCTTATCAGTTATTATCAGACAACCTAAAAGATGGTGAAACTGGTATCTTCTTAGGTACTGCACATCCAGCTAAATTCAAGGCTGATGTTGATCGTATCCTTGGTATTGATGTTGCTCTTCCAAAGGCACTTCAGGACACTGTTGCTCTTGAGTCAAAGGCTCATAATATGGATTCAGATTACAATACATTAAAGGATTACATTTTGACAGAAGAAGGTTTAAAGTAATTCGTTTTAATCTAATTGGATAGACTTAAATATTAGGTTTTAAAAATCCACTGTTGGCGTTATTCCTTCAGTGGATTTTTGTATGAATGAAACAAAATTATTTGATTCTTAAATTGTTAGAGATAACAAAAGCTGAATTTAAACATCTTCTACATGAAGATTGCATGATGAATAGATCTTAACCCTCTTAATAAAGAGTTAAAAGCTCCATACATACCAAAAAGAGTTATAAGCACATATATATTCT
>NZ_JBGVMC010000116.1:0-1523 GCF_045124615.1 Succinivibrio sp. | reverse complement strand
GTTTTCAATACACTCAGGATCATCCTCATCGTGTGAGGTAATAAAAGGTATTTCTAAAAGAAGGCAGTCTTCAAGAAAATCTAGCAGATTGAAAGTACCGTCATCGTTGAGTTCAACTATATCAAGTTTCTGATCAATCTTAAGACTTTTTGCCTTCTGCTCATCGCAGGTACTTGAAAAAGTACTGTTAAGCTCTTTTACAAACTCCTTAGAACATCTCTGGCATACAAATGTAACTTTTGCCTTCAGGCTGCCTTCAATAGTTGAAAGCCCCTGAAGATCTTTAAAGAATCTGAAATTTGCTTCAATTGGCTCTAATATTGAGCAGCATGATTCACTAAGCCTTGGAAAATGCTCTTGTTCAATCTTTACACTGTACTGAGCACTACTTCCTACTGCCTTATCAAAACTAATAACCTTGCTAAATGGTAATTCCTGCATGCTTATATCCTGAAAACTGTTAATACATGGTGCAAATTATACAGTAGTTTATGCTATGTAGTGTAGAGTACAAATTTTTATATACACACATCAAAAAATTTTCTTTTTTTTCAACGTTTTTACAATTAACATTTATACTTAAATTGTCCATACAGTATATTGGAGTATCAATGAAAGCATTATCTGTTTTTGCAGCAGCCCTGGCCTTGATTTATACAGCTAGCTCAAATGCATATGTTCTTACAGAAAAATTTGTGACTGAACATTACGGTGTTTATGAGGCAATTTTAGGAAAGACTGAAATTTACAATGATAATCTTGAACAGATTATGATAAAGGACATGACAGCAAGAAAGAAGTTTCAGACTACTACCATTGTTTTTAACTATTCATCAAAAGGACTTTCAAGCACTATTAAGGAGCCGGCTGTCTCTGTCATAACAACTGAGCAGTACAATAACACAATACCTGCAACTGTAAATATCAGTAAAGATAACAGATATGCAACCTATAGCGGAATTTTTGTAACTCAAAAGCAGTTATCTGAAATGGCTAACAACAAAACAATGCAGCCATACTTTTTAGAGCTTTCAAAAGTTCCTCTAGTTTTATCTGATCTTGAGGTTCAGAGTGTAAGCAGAAATTTTGAGAATAAGCTTTTTATTACCAATGATATAAAGGGAGCTGTTTTCGATATTCAGCTTATTGACAGTATTTTCTATACAAAAGAAAAAATGAATGATCTTAACTCTAACTGCAAAATCAATGTTCTTTTTATCACAGACAGAGCAACAGATAACTATCCATTCATGTTTGCAGGTCACGGTGCACTAAACGATATGAAGTGCACCAAAGGAAAATAACTAGAGATATGAGGTCAGATCGCCTATGCTTTTTAGCAGCATATCAGGATTGAGTGTCAAAAGAGCCTCTCCTGACCATACTCCAGTCTGAACTCCTAAAGACATGCTTGATGCATTCTGGTACATTTTTATATCAAGACCAGAATCTCCAACTCCAAGTGTGTCTTTTTCGCTGACATTGAGTCTTGAACATACCTTGTACATCATCATAGGTTCAGG
>NZ_JBGVMC010000115.1:0-3995 GCF_045124615.1 Succinivibrio sp. | reverse complement strand
TACCTTGATATTCTGTGATTTCTTTTCTATGGCATCTTTAATAAAAGAAACTAAAACCCATGGACAGAACATTTCCTTTTTATTGAATCTATAGCCATCATAATTCTCTTTTACAAAAGGAAAGTAATCATCAAGTTCATAGTCCTTTAATATCTTTACAGTCTCATCTTTTGTAAATCCTATCATTGAATCAAAAGATGGACTTTCTGACAGAATTGTATTCACATAAAGATTGTTTACACCTGTAAAGATACTGTTTTTTGCTACCTTTAAACAGCCTGTAAGAACTATCTTTTCTATTGGATATTCTGTGGTCTTTTTCTTAGGTGTGATTTTCATGATATCAAAGAACTGGCTTATAAGAGTTACCATCTCATCGTGATAACCTTTCTCTGATGCCTTTGCTAAAGGTACATCATACTCATCGATTAAAAGTATGACTTTCTTTTTATAGTGCTTATAAAGACAGTTTGATAGAAATTTTAAAGCTTCCTTTACATATCCTATTGAATTTATATTACACAGAAATCCTCTATCTAGATATTTGCTATAGTTTTCAATCTCATCTTTTGACAGATTCTTACTGTCTAATAAAAAGTCGTAATCTGAAAATAGCCATACTACAATACGTGCTAATGAATCATAGGCTTGTTCAAAATTCTCTCCATATGCACTTTTAAGAGAAATGAAAATAACAGGGAACTGTCCCATGTATTCATCAGTGAATTCTTTATCTTTTAGAATCTCAAGACCTTCAAAGATTTTTTCTTTAAACTCTCTGTTATCACTGCCATCTTCTCCAATAGTTAAATATGTGGCAAACATATCCATTAAAAGAGTTTTACCAAAGCGTCTTGGTCTTGTAAAAAGGATAACGGAAGCTGAGTTTTCAAAGACATTCTTTATGTATAAGGATTTATCTATATAGTAGTAATCCTCTTTTCTAAGTACAGAGAATTCCTCTGTTCCAAATGGCAGTCTTTTAAATTTATTATCACTCATATTCTTTATCCGTATTTGTGTTTACTTGCTTTATTTTAGCCTAAATATACTTTGATTCAACATTTATAATGAACATTTTCACTGGCTCTCTATAAAGAACAATCATTAAAAAAAAGATCACAAATGACAGCTTATCTATTTAATTTGTCCAATTTTCATATTAAAGCCATTAAAGAATTCCTTGTTAAGAGAATTTCCATCAGAAATGACAGAAATTTCTTTAAATTAGTTTTGACACATTTATCTGACAATTCAAATGAACATTCATTCATGCACCGCTAATAATCATAAACACATTTTTTTTGAACATATATCATAATTCTTATGTATTTTTGCTCAATGAATGTGCATATACATATAAGTACTTGATAGAAAGTATTAAGACAACTACTCTCTTTTTAGGAGAATACAGTTATGAATGCAAAAGAAACTTATCAATCATTAAATACTCTGTTAGATAGTAACTATCTGTCCAGATCAGAACTTATAAAAAAAGCTAATATCTCTGACTTAGAATTTGAAAATCTTTTATCTTGCAATCTTGATTGCATAAGTGCAAGAGTCATTATGAGTGTTGCATCAGCTCTTAATATTAGTGCTGATACTCTACTGTCTGTTTTATCTGAAAAAGCCGATGAAAAACTTATAAGTCCTATTTATTCTGATTCTGATAAACAGTTTGTTAAGATTAAAAGATATGATGTTTTGTTTGATGATAAAGACAGTAATAAGATTTCATTTATTGAGCACAGATATGACAGAGAAATACTAGTATCAGGGTGCTATTGCAAAAAGATGGGAATCAACAGTCCTGAAAATTTAAAATGCTTCAAGATTTCAGGTGATTTCATGTCTCCTCTTATTTGCAATAATGACTATGTGATAGTTGAATGTAATGCTCAGTTACCTATCATTGACGGCCAGATTTATGCCTTTGCAGATAAAGATCATGGGATTATGGTAAGACGTTTTATTTCTCCTTTGCATGGAGGTCTGATTTTAAGATCGGATAATCCATCTGTTGATGATGTTTACTTAAGCAAAGATGAAAAGAACTCTATTTTTATTATCGGGAAAGTAATAGAAAGATCAGGCTGTGTTTTAGAATAGTTTTAGAATAGTTTTAGAACAGTTAAAGGATAATTCTAGAACGATTAAGACTAGATTTGAATAGCAGTTAAAATGTTTAGACATCATGTCTGTAGTTAAATGACATTGCAAGGGTGTTGCCATCAACAGTATTTAAAGATCCACCTAAAGGAACACCTGTTGCAATTCTTGTGACCTTAACAGACATTTTCTTTGCCATTGCTGCAATATAAGATGCGGTAACATCACCTTCAACAGTCTGCCCTAGTGCAAGAATAACCTCTTGAATGTGCTCATTTTCAATTCTGCTTTTTAACAGATCAAGTCCGATTGCGTCTGGACCAATGCCATCAAGTGGTGAGATATGCCCGTGCAGCACAAAATAACTTCCATTAAATGAGGAGCTGTTTTCAATAGCTTCAATATCATTAGGATGCTCAACAATACAGATTGTCCTTTGTGTAGCTCTTTGAGCTGATGAACAGAGTTTACACTCCTCACCTTCATTATCTGTATAGTTTCTGCACTTTGGACAATAGGAAATCTTATCCATAGCATCTGTTAAGGCTTTAGCAAGACTAAGTCCCTCTTTGCGTTTTCTGTCTAAAAGATAATAAGCTATTCTTGAGGCACTTGCAGGTCCAACACCTGGCTGAACCTGCAATGCTCTTATAAGCTCATCAAGAAGTGTGCTTGATGACATATGATTTATATATCACTAAAATGGCATCTTAAAGCCAGGTGGTAACTGCATACCACCAGTTACAGCTGATAACTTTTCCTTTGACTGAACTTCAACTCGTCTTGTTGCATCATTAAATGCAGCAGCAATTAAGTCCTCAGCAATTTCCTTGTCCTCAAAAACGCTGTCATCAATCTCTACACGGCGAACCTCATGTGAACCATTCATGGTTACCTTAACCATGCCAGCACCTGATTCACCGGTTACTTCCATTGAAGCAATCTCAGCTTGTGCCTTCTGCAGACGCTCCTGCATCATCTGAGCCTGCTTCATCATATTTCCCATATTAAACATGTTATTCATCCTTTAAAATTCAAACTTGTAGAATGATAATTCATTGAATGTTTTTTTGCAAACAAAGAGAATATCTGTACCACCAAGAAACGTTTAACTTTATAACTCTCTGTTTCAATCAATCTTGTATATTCTATTTACAATTATATCAATCCTGTCTTTTATCTCATCATAGACTTTAGTATCTGATTTAATATCAAGACTCATTATCTTTTTGACTAATGAGACAATTTCATCTTTACTCTCATTGTCACAAAGGATAAAAGGTACAGATTCAAGATGTGAGCGTAAAACCTTAAGCTGAGAGAATTTCTTTTCAAAATAGAACTTCATCAGTGATGAGTTTAAAATACCAACAACATAGTAGGGGTCAAGTATCTCATCATTTAAAATAAAGAAATTAGCTGAATTAAGTGTAAGCAACTGACTGTCATCTATTGCACAAACAGGATAACGTGAAATAAATCTGTAGATTATTCTGCCCTTTTTTCTGTACAGCTCCTCTTTTGCCATCTGCTGAAATGATGAAAAGTCAGAGGAAACATAGTTATTTGGGGTATCTACATAAAACTTGTGAACATCAAAGCCTCTTATAACACACTGTGTATCATCACTTTTTTGTGTTTTTAATGAACTTTCATTTGAGCCTGTAACTATGCCCATCACAAAGGTTGCATGATCTTTTAGATAGACACAGTTTTTACTCTCATCAATTCTTTTTAATATCTTAGCTTCACTGTCCTGAATTCTAAAGTTAAAGTCCATTAAAGGTCTTTCTCGTCTTATAACATACGATCTGTCTTTAATGTTGACTATAACCTCACCTTTTGGATATCTGTGCTTTGATTTTTCAAGCGTTAGAATAATA
>NZ_JBGVMC010000114.1:0-4064 GCF_045124615.1 Succinivibrio sp. | reverse complement strand
TCGATGACATAGCTCTGTACTGTAAAAGGTCAAAGCCATCTAATCGAGACAGTGTATTATTTAAAGATCTACCTATGTTATTGTGGCAGATCGTTAACACTAACAGACCTCATGCTAAATCGGCTTAAGGTCCTAGGTATGAAATTTAAATGTAAATAGTAATAAAGCTGCCATAAATTATTATGGCAGTTTTTGTATTTACTGTTTTTTGTTTTCAACTTTTGGTAAGAAAATAGCACCAAGAGCTTCTAATACAATGAATATAGCAACTGTTTTCATTGTCACATCAAGACCGTAAGTGTCTCCTAATTTTCCCAGCAGTGGTGACATAAGTCCACCAAAGCTCATAGAAAGGCCTATCGTAAAGCCTGTTGCCATTCCAACGTGTTTGCAAAGTAGTTTCTGTCCAATCACAACATATGGTGACATGGACATAAAGAAACAGAATGCAAAAGGCAAGAGTGATATAACTGCAAATAATGGTGTCTTTGTGTACAGAAAGATAATGAAACACAATGCACTCATAGATGAGCAGATCATAATCAGTTTCTTATAGCCAAGCTTATCTGAGAATGTTCCACCAGTGAAGGTTGCAATTGCACCTGTAAGACAGATAAATCCATTGATAAGTGTTGCAGTTTCATCCTTAACATTCATTAGATGCATAAAATACAGAGAAATGAATGATATGAATGTAAACCATGCTGTTGAACGAACAAATAAAACTGCTACAAGATAGATAAAGCCTTTTACATTTTCCTTTTGAGTACTGTTCTTGTCTTTTCTTACCAGATTGTCATGATGCAGTGTCTTTAAAGTGTAATATCTGTTCTTAAACAGCAGCAATGCAATAACGATAAATCCAGGAATACACAATGCAAGTGTAGCCTTTAGCGAGAAGAACATATAAAGGAATGTAAAATAAAATGGTCCTGCAGCCATACCTGCATTACCGCCAACAGAGAACAGAGACATACTCTTGCCTTGTCTTGCTCCACCTATAATATGTGACATCTTTCCGCCTGCTGGATGGAAAATTGCAGAACCTACACCGTTAAGACAGATAAGAACATAAAGAAGGTAGATATTTTCAACAAAACCTATGAACATAACGCCTGAAAAAGCCAAGAATATACCGACACTCATAAGATATGGTCTTGCCTTTTTGTCTGACAGATTACCTGCAAGTGGCTGAATGATGGCATTTAAAATGGTATTAGCCATCATCAGGAGAGCGACCTGTGAATAAGATGTCAGAATATTGTGCTGATAAAGGTATGCAAGAATAATTGGTAGTGAGCCATGATTGATGTCCGTTGCAAAATGACCGGCACTTAGCAACAGAGAATCTTTGCCTGATAGTATTTTCATAATGTCTCTTCTTATATAAAAAACAGGCAATGGATTTTGCCATTGCCTTTTTTGTTTACTGCTTTGTAGCTACTTTCATTGCCTTAATAAAGCTTGATATTTCTGATTTCATTTTATCAGTATTACCAAGATTATTTGCAATTATCTTAACAATTGCAGAGCCTGAAATTGCTCCTTTTGCACCTGCTTTGATTGCAGATTTTACATGCTCTGGTTTTGAAATACCAAAACCTAGTACAGGTGCAGGGCCATTGTTCTTTTTAACAGCCTCAATAATCTCAACAGGATAACCAGATTCGCTGTCTGTTCCGGTAATGCCAAAACGTGAAACAACATAGGTATATCCCTTTGACTTACTGCAGATTGTTTTTATTGTATCATCAGATGCATTTGGTGGTGCAATAAGTACAAGATCTACATCATTGTCCTTAGCGCATTTTTCAAAATCGTCACATGTGTTGAGCATATTGCAAGGGATATCTGGTATAAGAACAGCATCGATACCTGCATCTTTTGCATCCTTGTAGAATTTGTTAATTCCTCTTGCAAGTACAACATTAGCATATACAAGAATACTTACAGGAATTTCATTGTTATACTCACGCATTTTCTTGATGATTCTGAAAAAGTCATCAGTATTTGCACCTGAGTTTAATGCTCTTTTGTCTGACTGCTGAATTACAGGACCGTCTGCACTTGGATCAGAGAATGGGAAACCAAGCTCTAAAGCATCAGCACCGGAGTCAATAACAGTCTTTAATATTTCAAGGCTTGTATCAAAGTTTGGATCACAAAGTGAAACGAAAGGCATAAAGGCACCTTCATTTTGTTTTTCAAGCTTTGCAAAGGTATTTTCAAAACGCTGTGTCATGTCTTTCTCCTTATAATGTGATCTTTAATTTTGAGGTATCAACTCTGTCACCTTCAATACAGCCTTTCTTTTCAAGAATTTCTGATACATTGAAGATATCCTTGTCGCCTCGACCTGAAATATTAACAACCAGGATCTGCTCCTTGTCAGGATTCTGTTTCATAAGTCTTAGAGCATATGCAAGAGCGTGAGATGATTCAAGAGCAGGAATGATGCCTTCTTTTTGTGAAAGCTCAACAAATGCATTTAGAGCGTCGTCGTCAGTTGCACCAACGTACTTTACGCGGCCTGTGTCTCTTAAATAAGCATGCTGTGGTCCTACAGATGGGAAATCAAGACCTGCTGAGATAGAGTAGGATTCATTGATCTGTCCATCTTTGTTCTGAAGACATTTTGAGTATGCTCCAAAGAAGATACAGTCATCGCCCTTATTTAAGGTACCACCGTGTTTTTCTGTATCGATACCAAGACCATATGGCTCAACACCATAAAGTGGTACATCTGTATCAAGAAAATCTGTGAATACACCAATTGCATTTGAACCACCGCCCACGCATGCAATACATGCATCAGGAAGTCTGCCTTCCTCTTCAAGTATCTGCTGATGGATTTCCTCACCTATGATCTTCTGGAATTCTCTTACGATAGTTGGGAATGGATGAGGACCTGCTGCAGTACCAATCATATAGTGTGTATCCTTAAAGTTTGCAGCATAATCACGAAGAGCTTCATTGCAAGCTTCCTTTAATGTTGCAGCACCAACTGATACAGGGATAACCTCAGCACCCATAAGCCTCATACGAAATACGTTAGGCTTTTGTCTTTGAGTATCGGTAGCACCCATGTAGATGGTACACTTAAAGCCTAAAAGAGCACAGATTAGCGCTGTAGCTACACCATGCTGACCTGCACCAGTTTCAGCAATGATCCTTGTTTTACCCATTCTTTTTGCAAGAAGAGCCTGACCTAAAACCTGATTTGTCTTGTGAGCACCGCCGTGAAGTAAGTCTTCACGCTTTAAATAGATCTTTGTTTTTGTACCTTTTGTTAGGTTTTTGCAAAGAGTAAGTGGAGTTGGTCTGCCTGCATATTTGTTTAACAGATCGGATAACTCCTTTTTAAATGCTGGATCATCTCTGCACTCAACAAATGTTTTTTCAAGTTCATCTAAAGCTGGAATAAGAACTTCAGGAACATACTGTCCGCCGTATTTACCGAAAAATGGATTTAGAATAGTCATAATATCTCCTGTTAGAAATTGTTTATTATTCTGAATGTATTCAGAATTTTAGTAACTGATTTAATACCTTTTGTCTCTTCAAGCTTTGAGTTCAGATCAAGTCCTGCAAATCCAAGTGATAAAGCCTTTTGTACATTGTCAGGACCAATACCGCCTGACAGAAGAATTTTTGATTTGTCATATGAATCTGGGATTGTATTCCAGTCAAAAGAGCAGCCAGAGCCTGGGGTTTTTGAATCTAAAATGATGTATTCACATGTTTGAATGTAGTTGTCAATTTTTGAAAAATCATCAGATGATTCTATATTAAGAGCCTTAATGATTTTTATATTTTCTAATCTTCTTTTTAGCTCATTTATATATTCGGCATCTTCACTGCCATGAAGCTGAATATAATCAAGACCAACCTTTTTAGCTATCAATTCAACAGTATCTAATGTTTCATTTACAAATACACCTGCAAATCGGATTTTGCCTCTTGCAAAATCTGCAAATTCAGCAGCTTTATCAGCACTTATGTTTCTTACTGATTTTTCAAAGAAGATAAATCCTGCAATAGATGCATGAACATCAATGGCTGCT
>NZ_JBGVMC010000113.1:0-13995 GCF_045124615.1 Succinivibrio sp. | reverse complement strand
CGATCCATGGAGACATCCTGAGAAAGCTCTTGAAAGACGTGATGTTGTTCTATCTGTCTTAAAAAAGCGTAATATCATCACACAGACAGCATATGAGCAGTACAGTGCAAGACCATTAGGTGTAATCAAGCGTGGTTCAATGAACTACTCGAAGACCCCTGCATTTATGGGTGTTCTTAAAAAAGAAATTGCATCAAAAAAGGAATTCGGCCCTGACTTTTTGTCTGGTAACGGTATCAAGATTTTTACAAGTCTTGATCCTCAAAGTCAGAAAGCAGCAGAAAATGCTGTTGAAAAAGAGCTTAGTGCAATTGAAAGAGAAACAGGACGCAAAGGCCTTGAGGCTGCTATGGTAGTAAGCTCCTGGAGAACTGCTGAGGTGTCAGCTGTTGTAGGAAGCAGAACTCCACAGTATGCCGGTTTTAACAGAGTTTTAGAAGGTCGTCGTCAGGTAGGCTCCATTATAAAGCCATTTGTATATCTGACTGCATTCCATAACGGAATTCATTTAGGTACTATGGTAAATGATGTACCTATTTCAATAAGACTTTCAAACGGAAAACTCTGGCAGCCTAAGAACGATGATAAACAGACTCACGGTCTGATACCTACATATGTTGCCATGGCTCGTTCCATGAATATTCCAACAGTTAAAATCGGTATGAGAGTAGGCCTTAACAATGTTCGTCAGACTCTTATGAATGTTGGTTTAGAAGATAACAGAATTCCAAACTATCCGTCACTGTTCTTAGGAACCATAGAACTGACACCATTTGAGGTTGCTCAGATTTATTCTTCCCTTGCAACAGATGGTGCATATAAGGATCTGACTACATTAAGAACAGTTGTTAAAGATGGAAAGGTTGTTTATGAAAGATCTAATTCAAGACTTGAAACAACTATTGATCCTAGAGATTCTTATCTGACACTTTATGTTATGATGCAGGCAACTAAGATTGGTACTGGCAGAAGAATCGGAAGACTCTTCCCTAATGTGAATATTGCAACAAAGACAGGTACCACTAATGACAATCGTGATTCATGGACTGTAGGTATTGATTCAGATCAGGTTGTTGCAACCTGGGTTGGTTTTGATGATAACAAGTCAACAGGTCTTTTCGGTGCTTCAGGTGCAATGCGTGTATATGGCAGATTCCTAACAGAGCGCGGTGTAAATTCACTTGAACTTAATAAACCTGATGGTATCAAGTTTGTTAACTTCAATCAGGAGGGTAATATCGTATCAGATGAGTGTCTTATCCCAAATCTCAATTATCTTCCTGCAAGAATAGATAAGATCCGTTATGTGAAAACAGACTGTGCATTCTCAGTAGGATCTGAGTATACACCGGTTCCGTTTTCACCTTTGTCTAACTGATGAAATCTGATATTTTTCAGAATCTTGGTAAAGAGTTTGTAAAAGAAAAATAAAATTGCAGAACTTACAGTGATGATAAGTTCTGCGAATTATATCTTGCTTAACTTTGCATTTTTTATTAAGCGTTGGTATTAACAGCAGTGCTACCATCAGGTCTTTTATAGGTATCTGGTGTCTTACCTTGAAGTATATAGCTAAAAGAAAGAATTACAGCGATGATTTCAAAAAGCTCTTTTGGTACGTCTTCGCCTTCTTTGAGATTTTTAAGCTGATTTAAAAGAGCAGGATCTTTATGAACATATATTCCAAGCTCTTTTGCCATTTCAATGATAGCCTGAGCCTTACTTTCATATCCAAGAGAGCTTACAAATGGTGATGGTCTTTCCTTGCCATAGGAAATGGCAACAGCCGCTGTAGCTGATTCATATGTCTTTTTAAATGACATCTCCTCATCAGTTACATTTATTTTATTTTCATTGTCGTTACTGCTGTTTTGTTCCATACAATCTCCTAGGCATCAACGCTGAATGTTTCATTGAGTTTTCTGCCATTGTCAGTTGCACTAAATGAGTTCTCCTGACTGTTATTCATATGTATAGTACCAAGTCTTGTGCTTACAGAGCGGGTAGTGATACCAATATCCTGCAGTGTTTTCTGAAGCTTTGGCAACTCACTTTGAACTCTTTCAAGTCCCTGCATGTTTTCTGCAATAACTGCAATCTTGATTTCAGGCATCTTTGCAACAGCTTTGATTTCAACGGCACCAACATCTTTTAAATCGAATACGAAATTAAGATGCCATGCTTTCTTTCCGTCCTCTTCAACGACAGGATAAGCATTGAAACCACCTTCTTTTCCTCCATCATAATTAGGAGGAAGAGGTACATATTGGAACATAACAGGAAGATTGTCCCTGTTAGGATTCTGCATTCTGCTAATCTGCTCAAATGTCTTGTCGATAAGTGAACTTACAGTATGCTTGCTTTCTTCTTTTAACAGCTTTTCAGCATCCTTTGAAAGTTCATGATCAAAATCAGCAGCATCATCCTCAAGATCAACAGTTTTCTTCAAGAAAGAATCAACTGATTTACCAAGCTGACTGAATCTGATTGCAAGAAGCATAAATGCCCACTGATGCAATGCAAGAGCCTGTGTTGAAGATGGTGACATTGGTCCTTGAGTGAAGTTTAACCAGTTTGATACAGAAGGCAGATCGTTTACAGGATCTGATAACTTATCTAAAAGATTCTTTGCTTCATCCCTTAATTTCTGTGGTAGAGCAGTATTAGACAGCTGAATTTTTAATGCATTAGTAAAATAATCTAAAGGAGAACCTTTTGGATAATTACTGTTTAAAGTTACTGTCATATTCTCAGGATTTACAGCACTGTCAGTATGAACTTCAACCTTATTAGCTTTCTTTGATGAGAATAAGGATGAAAGTTTTGACAGAAGTGAAGATTTCTCTTTTACTTCATCAACTTTCTCTACTACGCTCTGTTCAGGAATAGGCTCTTCGTTTCCCTGAGTAATAGCAGCAGCTCCTGCAGTTTTTTCAGGTGCTGCACTTATTTTCAGCTCTTCACCGATACTATCAGTCTTTTTAGCTGTTATATGAGAAAACTCACTATCAGAACCGTTTTTAACATCAGATGGAACAACACTATCTTCAAGTTCATTTGAAGGTACAGTTCCAAGAAGCATTTTGGTGCTGAACTCTGTAATTCTGCTACTGTTTCTTGAATCAACAAAGGCGGTACTATCAGCAGATCTGTTTTTTGCATCAGGTTGCTGAATATTTGTGTTTTCAGATTTTACAGCTTCATCTAAAGCAGAGTTGTTTGCATTTTCAGGTACCTTTTCAGGAGTACTTGAAATGCTGTTGTTCTTTACTGCATTTTCAGCAACTGTTTTTTGAGATTGTGCTGTTTGTGTTGAGCTATTTGTAGTAAATGGTTTATCTGCTGTAAATATTGAAGGCTTTTTTAAGCTTGCATATTCAAGATCACCTTGCTGATCTGTGCTTTTGTACAGTTCAAAAGGCGGATCCTGATCTGTATTTTGTGTTGTGGTCTTTGCATCTGAAACGGATGCATTAAATTCTGGCATGTTTTTTAAGTTGAAGCTGTTATGTTTACCTTCAATCTTAGAAAATGCAGATTCATCAATAGTGGTAGTTGTATTGTTAAATGGGTTTACAACACGCATTGATGTATTGTTATTGTCAAAGAAATTTTCTTCTGTATATGAAACAGGAGAATTGTTCTCAAAAGTATTGTTTACAGGGATCTTGTTATCTGCCTGAACAGCTGCATCAGTTGCACTCTTAGTTTTTTCCATTTGAGTGTTCTGCTGTACATGTATCTTTGCTGATTCATTTGTAACATCATCAGCAGTATCCTGTGTATCAACAGGAGGCTGAGTATTAGATGTCTGTTCACTCTTTGCTGCTGAATTTTGAACCTGTTTTTTTATAGTTGCTAAATCTTCATTGCCATCTTGAACTGTGCTGTCAGCTGAAGCTGCATTATTATTCTGTACTGTATTTGCAGTTTGAGTCTGCTGCTTTATCTGTTCATTATCAAAAGATGCAGTATATAAAGACTGCAGTCTGTTCAATGAATCAGTATTAGCCTTTACTGTTTGTGCAGTATCAGTTTTGTTATCTACAGCACCAATCAGTCTAGCTGTCAAATTATCAATACTGATATTCTGATTTACAGAAGGCTCATTATCATCATGAACGATTGTTGTTTTTTCGTTTATCTGATTTTCTTTTAAAGGTTCTGTACTGTCATCAGGTGTATTATCACTAGCAGCAATTTTCTCTTTTTCATTGGCATTGCTGTCTTTTTTAACACTCTGAGTCTCATCTGCATCCTTTAGCTCTTCATTTACATCAGCTTCAATCTGTGAATTTGATTTTTCATTCTGTACAGACTTTTGCTGATTTTCAGTTATATCAGCATCTGTTAAATCATCAGTTACTTTAGTATCTGAAGCTTTATTTAAAAGCTCCTCATGCTCTGAAAACTCTTTAGTCTTCTGCATAATCTCTGATTGAACAGCATCAGAGTGAAGAGATTCAGACAGAGTAGATGGCGACAGAGTTCTTGCTGCAGCATTCAGACTTGTTTTGGCATAGTCTGATACTTTTGTGTCATGACTGTATTCAGATGTATCCTTGGTATCTTCAATATTTTTTATCTGATACACAGAATCTAGCTGATTCTTTGCAGATGCTAGCATCTGATCTTTTACAGTCTGCTTGAATGCTTCTTTAACCTGTTCTTTTGTATCCTGAAGTTCAGATATAAAAGTATTTTTTAGTTCTTTTAGTACATTTGTATCAATATTCTCGCTACCTTTTGTAGCTAACTGTTCTTGTACATTTTTCTGAATTTCTAATACAGCCTGACGGGTTTCCTTAAAGGAGTTGTTGCTCTCATCAATCTTTGACTGCATTGCAGCTTTAAGTTCATTAATAGCCTGCTGAGTTGCACCCTTTATCTGTGATGTTTCGCTTAAAGCCTGTTTTACAGCAAGACTTGTAGATTCTTTTACAAGATCGTTGTTTTTTGCAATCTGTTCAAGTAGTGATGATTTAAGCTCGCTTACAGCTTCTGTAGCAGCTTCTTTAGCACTGTTCTTTGTCTGCTCAAGAGATAATTTTATTGTTTCTGCAATAGCTTCTTTTACAGCCTGTCTTGCTAGTTCCTTGATATCGTCAGCACTCAGAGCATTAACAGAATTATCAATAGCAGGTTTTGCACTTACAGTCTGTGTCTTTTCAGCAATCTCAATCTGTTTTGTTTCTTGAATAGGAGTTACTTTAGGTGCAGGATCTGGCAGTTTGCCTTCATTTACAATACGCTGTCTTTCTTCTCTGAACTGAGCCTGAAGCTTTGCAGCTCTTGCAGATAATTCAGATAAAGACAGTTTTGATGCATCAACACTGCTATCTTCAGCACGGCTTATATTCTGTGTCTGAGCCTTTGCAGTTTCAGTATCTTTTACGCTTTGAGCTACTGATTGTGTATTACTCTGAGCATCTTTTGATGGGGGGATCAGATTGCCTCTTCTAGCACTCTGAGCAGCCTTCATGATAAGTTCACGAATTCGCTTTGAGGTATCTTTTGAAATCTCATCAGGAACTTCTGTTTCGTTTTCTTTTGAAGAAGCACTTTCCTTATTTTTCTTAAAGATATCAAGATAGGTTGAATCCTCTGGGAATTCATCAAGAGCCTGTCTTAGATATCTAGTCATTATTTGAGGCTTGGTGCTTCCTGGTACAATCTTATTAATAGTCTGTACCTTATCAAGCTTTTCAAGAATTTCAGGCTGATTGCTCTTTACGTAGGCAATGGATGCATTTAAAGCTTCAGATGTAGCCTGATTCTGTCTTAAAGACAGTTTTTCTTCAGGTAAATAAACATCTCTTATGGCAAGGTCACGCTGAAGACCTGCTCCCATGTTCTGAGAATCTGTAAGATTTACAACGCTCTGGCAGATGAATTTTGATAGATTCTTTCCTGCAGCAGTACCCTCTGATAAAGGTTGTGGTAGTTTTTTAAGATCTGTTTCAAGTACAGAGCTTGCATCTTTAGAGCGAACTAATGTCTTTGATGTGGATAAAGCCTGTGCT
Organism: Succinivibrio sp.; assembly: GCF_045124615.1. Lineage (NCBI taxonomy): Bacteria > Pseudomonadati > Pseudomonadota > Gammaproteobacteria > Aeromonadales > Succinivibrionaceae > Succinivibrio > Succinivibrio sp. The sequence goes on along the minus strand of NZ_JBGVMC010000113.1, from coordinate 7,972 downwards.
ACTTTTTCTTGTAATTCAGGATCTCTGTTTATTACAGCAACAGTAAGCTTTCTGTAATGGCCTATCTGTGCACTGTCTGCATCATAAGGTGCATTTTCTATGGAATTTTGATCAGTGATGTAACCATTTAATGAGCCTTGCAGCTGAGTAAAAGTTCTTGCATGGCTTTCTGTTAGAAGACCTTTGTGTCTTGAAATGATGCTTAAATAATTAGAAGTTGCGTTTATATTAACGCTAGCTCCTTTCTGACCCTCATCACTCCTGTTAGAATCTGTATTTGAGACAGCATTGCTTGCTGCCTGTGATTTTAAATCTACTTCTAAACTATCCATTTGAGACATTATAAAAAGTTACACTCACTATTACTCTTATTCTATCAGAGATATCAGTGTTTAAGATATTTAAAACTTCACGTTTTTAATGATTTACTGCTAAATTTTAAAGCTCTGTTCGTAAAAAGTGTTGACAAAATACCATTATTGTAGAGGCTTCGTGTACAAGTGTGTATAAAAGCACAAGCCTCTGAATAATCTATATGCCGTAAAATGAGTGGCTTACTCTGTATTAACTTAATGTATTTACAAACAGCTGAACACTGTAATAGATCTGACAGTAGGTGAAGCATTAAATACAGCTGCAATTCTTATAAGTTCTTTTTGTGGAAGAATGTTTCCATAATCACGTGTCTTAATCTGCTCTATGGCTTCATTAAGTTTTGTCTTAACATCAGACTCATTGTCTGCGTATTTGAACTCAAAGATGATCCTTTTATCTTTTAGTTCTAAGCTAAGGTCAGCTCTTCCTTTGGAGGTATGATTCTCAATTGTTGTTGGTATGCCAACAGCAGTTAAATAGATATTTAGGTAATTTACTAAGGCTGACTCATTTATAACAGGATAGTTATCATAGGTAATACAGTTTAGAACTGCGTTGAATCTTTCAATGATGTTATCATAACTGCCATTATTGAACAGCTCTTTTACATCCATTGAAAGAGCCATAATTGTGTTTGAGTCAAAGAACTTAGATTTTAAGAGCTTTGCTAGTGACTTTCTGACTTCAAAATTTGGTATAGCAAGATAAACACCAAATGCACCATCTGTTAAGGATGAACGCAAAGTCAGATATCCTGTCTGACACATGAGAACATTCTGATCTATATCAAGTAATGATGTTGGATTAGAATATAGTTCAATTGGTACAGTGACTACCTTGTTTTTATCAAGATAATCTACAGCATTTAGTTCATGAGACTTTAAATAGTTTGCAAGAATTGATGGTATGCCACCATTGTCATACCAGTAGTCACCAAACACTACATCCTCTGTTGCTATGACTTTTTGAAAGAAACTGTTGACTGACCAGGTTGAGAATACTTTTTTTACTCCTCTTTCATCAAAACAGTAGCCATCATAATTGTAGGCCAGTTTATCTAGCATATCTTCTATCTGAGTATCCGTTACTTTATCTACAGATACCTTATTCTCATATGATGCAGCAAGTTTAAGATAATCTATATAGAAGTTCTTTATCTCATTTCTTGTAAAGCCAATAAGCTGTGAGTACTCAGAGTAATTTGAAATGTCTTTGATATCAGAGCCAACTGAAAAGATAGTGGTGTCTTTTAGTCTTGTAACTCCTGTTACCGCAAGGAATTTGATTGCTGCCTGATCTTTAAGACTTCCGTAGATGTTTCTAAGTGCCGTTCTGAATTTTTCGTAAAGTTCTTTATTATTGATGTTGGCTGTCAGCTGACAGTCATATTCATCAATCAGAATTACAATCTGTTTATTCTGTTTTCTAAGTTCTGATAACAGACTGTTAAGGCATGAGTCAGGATCTGCAGATTCAATATAGTTCACTACACCAATGTATTTTGCAAATACAGATATTTGAGATACTAATTTATTGTTAAAACTCTCAAGTGATTCAGTTCCTAAAGTTAAGAAACTGAGTTTTAAAACAGGATAGGTAGGCTCAGTCCATTTGTCATAAATCCAGGTATCTTTAAAATATGGATCAACACCTTTTTCAAACAGTGTGCCTATAGTATCTAAAGTTAAGGATTTACCAAATCTGCGAGGACGGGAGATGAAAATCTTATCCTGTGTCTTTAAAAGATTATAGATAGTCTCAGTTTTATCTATATAGATCCTGTCATTCTCATAAAAATTTATAAATGAGCCTGAATTGCTTATGGTTTTCATCTTAAATCTCCTATCATACCTGTATTATAACTGATCTAACAGTTGAACGTTTTCTGAATTTTAGGACAAACTTCAGATAAAAGATAAGTTCAATGACAAGCATTGACTGCTCAACGGCTACAGGAGCTGTGCTCCGAATTTTAAAAGAATTATTGGTATATATCAGAATCATGTCAAATTACGTATTTTCTTTGAAGATTTTCCTGATTTGTATTATCGATCTGAGTGTATGCGTGCAATTACATGATAGAATTAAGCAAATAGAAAGGATTTAACACTATGAATATTAAGATTTTTGCTCTGGTTGCAGGAGCTTTTGTTTTTACTCAGAGTGCATTAGCTTCTCATTCTTCTTACTCACCTATGTCTCCAAGAGTTTTGTCTGTAAAGGCAAGCCATAGTGATTACAGTTATGGTCTTAGCGTGCTTCCTGGAAACAGTATTGACTCATTTGAGAAGTTCAATAGAGATCTTCCATGGAAAACCAATTATGAGATTCTTGACAGATATATGTTAAGACCTGTTGCTCATGGATATAGAAAACTGCCTTCATTTGCAAGAAGCGGTATACATAATTTCTTTTCAAATATTTCAGATCTTGTAAGTGCACCAAACAATCTAATGTTAGGTGAATTTTCTGATTCATCAAAATCATTTGCAAGATTCTCAATAAACTCAACCATAGGCGTTTTAGGTCTTTTTGATGTTGCAAAGCACATGGGACTTGAAGAGAAGAAGATGTCCTTTGATACAGTAATGGGCAGAGCTGGAATTGATCAGGGTGCATATCTTATGGTTCCTGGTTTAGGCCCTAAAACTGAAAGAAGTTTACATGCATCAGGTGTTGATAACTGGCCATATTATTTTATAGATCCTGTTGCAGGCTTTGCACTTGCTGCTGTAGATATGGTTGATGCTAGAGCCTCACTCATTGAATATGAGGAGATGGTTGATAAGTCTGTTGATCCATATGCAACAACACGTTCTACCTATCTTATGTATGCACAGGGTAAGGTTGACCCTAATGCAGCAGTTGAAAACAAGAAAGATGAAAACGTTGAAAATTATCTAGACGAGATTGATGAATAATGAGCATTAAAGAGCTTGAACAAACAAGAGAGCAGATTGACGAAATTGATGCAAAACTTGTATCTCTTTTAAAACAAAGACTCGACCTTGTAGCTAAGGCTACAGAAATTAAAAAAGATACAGATTATCCTGCCTTTGATAAAAGTCGTGAAAGTTATGTGCTTCAAAGAGGTGAATCTCTTGCAAAGGAGAGCTCTGTTCCTGAAGGTCTTGTAACAGATATTCTAAGAAGAGTTCTAAGAGAAAGTTACAGACTGAATTCAAATACTACATTTTCATATCCAAGAACACTTAAAACACCTGGCGATGTTGTTATTGTCGGTGGTAACGGTGGCATGGGCAGAATTTTTGCAACCTATTTTGAAAACTCTGGTTATAAGGTTTTTTCATTTGGCCACAGAGGCTGGGACAAGGCTCCTGAATATCTGAAGACAGCAAAAATTGTTATTGTCTCTGTACCTATTGATATTACTGTTGATGTAATAAAACAGTTATCGCCTCTTTTACGCGAAGATCAGATCCTTTGCGATTTTACATCTGTTAAAGGTCCTATTGTTGATGCGATGATGAAATATCACAAAGGCCCTGTTCTTGGATTGCATCCAATGTTCGGACCTGATGTCAAGAGCCTTATAAAACAGGTTGTTGTAACTGTCCCTCAAAGAGATGAGAGTGCATCAGAGTTTTTAGTAGAACAGCTAAGACTCTGGGGAGCTCAGATATGCAAATGTACTGCTTTAGAGCATGATAGAGCAATGAGTATTATTCAGGCTCTTCGTCATTTCTCAACTTTCAGTTATGGAAATTTCTTAAAGACAATTTCTCCAGATTTAAACAAGCTTATAGCTTTATCTTCCCCAATCTACCGTCTCGAGTTAATGATGGTTGGTCGTCTGTTTGCTCAGGATCCTAGATTGTATTCAGATATCATAATGTCTTCAGAAGATAATTTAAGACTGATTGAAGCCTTTGTTGAATCTTTAAGGCAGGATCTTGAGTATGTAAAAAACAGAGATTATGAAGGTTTTACAAAAGCATTTTTGAATGTGCGTGAGTATTTTTCTGATTTTGCTCAACTTGCCTTTAAGGAGAGTGGTTCAATTCTTGCTAAGCTGCAGGATGAAAGAAGCTGATGAAAAAATTCATAAAATATCTTACTGCTTTTCTGTTTTTTGTACTTGTTCTTTGTATATCTTGTGCAACAGTTGCAAGCTATATGTTTGACAATAAAATAAACCAGGCACTAAAAAAGTTTAATGACAAACAGAATAAGCTTGAGCTGTTTTATGAATCAAAGGCACATACAGTTTTTTCAAAAAACGGACTTTTATTTGTAAATGTCAGGAAAACACCTTTAGGTCCTGTTAAGCTTTGTTTTGATCTTAATCTTGATTTCTCGCTTCATGGTGTAAGTGCGCAGTTTAACTCTGTAAGCCATAAGGGAAATCTTGATGAAATTCTTAAAGCCTATAATATTCCGTCCTTAAAGATTGCAGGATCTGCAGCTTTTGATCCTGTTGCTCTCAAAGGCTCTTTTGATGTAAAAGTGGATGGTTTTGACTATCCTCTTTCAGAAGGTGTCTGTTCTGTCGGCTCACAAAAACTGTATGCAAAAAATTCTTCCTTAAATTCAGTCAATGTTATCTATGAAACAGATGGTATAAAGTGCAAATCATCTAAACTGTACAATGCACGTCCAGCATACATAGCCTTACTTGAAGATCTGAAAGTATCTCAGATGGTAAATATAGACAGAAAATCAAAACAGTTTTCATTAGATGCTACAAAAATTGATATTAAAAAATTACTTTTAGATTCATCAACACTTTATCTTATAGGCTTTGAACCTGAGGATACAGTAAAGGATAAATCAATTAGGGACAGAATTGACCTAAGTAACGTTTCATTGAAGACAAAGCTTTTAAATAAGAGTTCTGGCAATTATTCACTTTTTATTGATCTTAATAATTCACTTAGTTTTGCATTCCCTTACATGAAAGAGAATAAAGTCGTTAAAGGATATGACTTTAATGATATGCATACATCATTTGAATTCGGTCAGTTTAACTTAAAAAAGCTAGAACAGATTTTAAAGTTTGGTGAATATAATGAACTTCCTTTGGCATTTAGCAATCCAATAGAAATGTATGTTAAGGATTATTCATTTTCATTAAATGGTGCAAAAGCCCGTACCTCAGGTTTTATGAAGGTATTCTTCAGTAATGATATGTCGCTAAAGGATGCTTATCTTGATTTTTATATTGAGAGTGAGAAAAAGCTCATAGATGAATATCTTTCAAAAGAGTATCTCTCATCCTTTAATATAATGCTTAACAATTCACTTATTTCAAGAAATAACGATTTTTATAAAACACACTTTGTATTTAAGGATAAAAAAGTAACTTTCAATGATAGAGAAATGGATTTCTCATCTGATGAAACACAAAATGATGACGAAATTCTTACTGATGAAAGTTATCTTGATGAAAATATCCAAAGTGAGATTCAGTAAAGGAAAAAGATTATGCGTATAGCTTTATTTTTAGGAATGCAGCTTGCTGTTGTGCTGTTAGTTGGTATTGTAAGTTCTGTTTTAATGAACCTGTTTTCAGTTCATATTGACAGCATGAGTTATTACTCACTTTTATTTTTGTGCATGATCATGGGAACTGTCGGCTCTGTAATTTCTCTTTTCATGTCAAAGATGATGTGTAAAACAGCCTACAAGGTAAAGTGCATTACTAATCCTGAGAATTCACAAGAAGCTTTTTTATTAAATACTATTAGTGCACTGTGCGCAAAAGAAGGTATAAAAATGCCAGAGGTTGGCATTTATCCATCTGCAGATCCAAATGCTTTTGCAACTGGAGCAACAAAGGACAGTGCTCTTATTGCAGTTTCTACCGGATTATTAAATTCAATGAGTGAAACTGAAATCAAAGGTGTACTTGGCCATGAGATAGGTCATATAAGAAACGGTGATATGGTGACCATGGCTCTGTTGCAGGGTGTATTAAATACCTTTGTATATTTCTTTTCATTTATCGTATCTCAGATTATCGTATCTGCAATGCAGAAAAACTCAGATTCAAGAAATTCTTTTGCAAGAGGAGCATCTTTCTATCTAATTAATTCTCTGATGCAGATGGTGTTCGGTCTTATTGCAACTATGATCCTTATGTGGTTTTCAAGATACAGAGAATACAAAGCGGACGCATTCTCTGCAGATCTGTCTGGCAAGATGTGCATGATCAGCGCACTTGAAGCACTCAAAAGAGGAATTCAGCCAGAGAAAAAAGAAGAACAGTCCTATATGCAGGCTCTTTGCATTAATGGTGTATCAACAGTGTCTGAATTATTCATGTCACATCCACCACTTGATAAGAGAATAGCTGCACTCAAGGAAATATAAGGAGAAAGTATGGAAGCAAAACATAAAGGTCCTGTAATTGTTGCTGAATTGTCGGGCAATCATAATGGCTCAATTGATAGAGCAATTGAGCTTATGGAATTGGCTCATGACTCAGGTGCAGATGCGGTAAAAATTCAGACCTATACAGAGGATAGTCTTACTCTTGATTCTGACAGACCAGAGTTTCAGCTAAAAGGTGGTCTCTGGGGAGGTCAAAGCTATTATGAGCTTTATAAGAAGGCAAAAACACCTCGTGAGTGGATGAAACCACTATTTGCTCATGCAAAAGCTCATGGTATTTTGCTGTTCTCATCTCCATTTGCAAAAGAGGACGTAGATTGTCTTGAGCAAGCAGGTTGTCCTATTTACAAGATTGCATCATATGAGCTTAATGACACTGGCCTTATAGACTATGTTGCCTCAAAGGGAAAGCCAATGGTGATGTCCACAGGCCTTGCAAATGAAGAAGAAATAGATAGAGCAGTTAAGATTGTAAGATCAAGAGGTATAAGTGATCTGACATTACTTCACTGTGAAAGCAGATATCCAGCTATTCCTGAGCTTTTCAATCTAAATTCAATTCCATATCTAAAGGAAAGATACAACTGTAAAGCAGGATTATCAAATCATGCTTTAGGTGATGAACTTGATATTGCTGCAACAGCAATAGGCGCAGATATGATTGAAAAGCATTTTACTGATGACAGAGCTAAAGGTGGTGTTGACTGTGCTTTTTCAATGGATGTTTCTGATTTAAAGAAACTAGTTGAGGACTGTACTAATGTATCTTTAGCACTTGGAGTAAAAGAGATTCATCTACATGATGAAGATATAGCTGCAAGAGGTGGAAGACGTTCAATCTATCTTGTAAAAGAGATAAAAAAAGGTGAAATCCTGACAGATAAGATGGTTAAATCTGTAAGACCTGCTTTAGGATTAGAGCCTTATCAACTTGAACAGGTATTAGGAAAAAAGGCAAAAGTTGATTTACCATCAGGTATACCTTTAAGATCTGAGAATTTTGAGTAGAGTTTTTTTACTTCTAAAGTTCTTATTTAATCATTGTTGATTTGATTCAATCCTAAACTCCGTCACCCCTAGTATCTAACAGGGGTGATTTTCCTCACAAATTCCCTAAATATAAATTTTTCCCCACTGATTTTTAAGGATTTTTCTTTTCAAAAATTCATTTTGGGTGTATCATAGTCCATAATATATACTAATGGACTATATCATGATTGAATCTAAAAATATTAAGTGGAAT
>NZ_JBGVMC010000112.1:0-1837 GCF_045124615.1 Succinivibrio sp. | reverse complement strand
AGGTCAACGATCTACTTATTGAGCTAGTATCAAAGACAGCGGTTAAAATGAGCGGTGCAGGCATTACACAGCTTAATGAACAGGAATTAGAGAATACTTTTGAGAGTATTAAGGCTCTAATTGAACTTGAAAAGGAATGTTTTAATATTTCTTTTGATTTTTTTCAACTCGCAGAATAGTGAACTACCCTAGAAATTTAGAACACTATTCAAATTTGATAACGGTGCTGAATTTCCCTAGAGATTTTGCACCGCTTATAAGTGAACATTACGCAACTTTGAAAGAATTAGAGTGTTATTACTCTTATGAAGATGCGCTGAATATGCTTGAAATTCTGGCGGTAAAAATCTCAAATGATTACACTATCCAGAAACAGCAACAGGACAAGATCAGTAGAATGAGGTAAATAAAATGGCTAGTATCGGAAATCAAATTTTAATTAAAATGGGGTTAGATTCTAGCCAGTTAGAAAAAGGCTTAAATCAGAGCAAACAGGAGATCAAGGCAACAGGGCAGGCAATTGATGCTATGGGCGCAAAATGGAAAGCAACGGCATCAATGCTCACACGTACCGTAATAGCACCTATTGCAGGCTTCATGTCGCTTGGCGCAGTTATCAAGTCTTATTTCTCAGGTGTGGCACAAGTCGCACAACTTACAGGCGCATATTCTCAGAAGATGGAGGAATGGCGCAAAAAACGTGCTATGCTCGCACGTTATAACAGAGAAGATATAGAGCTATACAAAAAAGGGCGTGAAGCAGTTGTAAAATTTCAAATCACAATGGATGATTTGAGCGCAAAAATTATGCGCTCGGTATCGCCTGCTATTAAGTGGCTGATTGATCGCCTTAATGATTTTTCAAACTGGATTGATAGAAATTCACAGAATATTATCCGCTTTTTCTCAGTAGTTGCAGGCGTAATTACAGCAATTCTTATCCCTGCATTTCTAAAGCTCGCAGTAGCTATGCTTACTAATCCTCTAACATGGATTATAGGCTTGATCGGTCTGTTAATTCTAGTTATTGATGATCTTGTTACTTATCTTAGAGGCGGTGAAAGTGCTCTAGGCGCATTTTGGAAACCGCTGATCGAATACACAAAGATTGCTTGGGAATGGATCACAAAATTCTTTAACGCCTTTACTCAGTCAGAGGGCGTAAAAGCAATTATTGCAATTACACATAATTGGTGGACACACCTTGCAAACGGCTTAAAGCAATTATGGGATCTAACTGTAAGATGGTTTAACTTATGGAATGAAAAGACAAACAACTTTAAAGGAATTGTTGAAGCATTCAAAGGCGTATTTCAGACTATATGGGGTTTATTTGAAACCTTAGAGGCAATTGTTGCAGGTGTTTTTGGCGCAATTGTAGCTCTCTTTACGGGTGATACTACCATGCTAAAGAACGCATGGAAGTTACTTTGTGATGGTTTAGAGAATACCTTTAAAGGCGCATTTAAGATTATTGAGGGTGTAATTATCCATGTTAAGGGTGTATTTGATGTACTGAAAGAAGTTATTAACAAGATTGTTGATGCGGTAATGAATTTTGGATCGGCATTGAAAAACGCCTTAAACATTGACGGTCTAATCGAAAAGGTTAAAAGCGGTTTATCAAATATTTTGCCTGATTGGGTTAAATCTACTTTAGGAATTAACACAGAAAACGGATCAGACAGTCAACCTACTATCTATGCAGGTACAGATGCACCTATAGTGCCAGATGTAGCAAGTATGCAAACCATGCAGGCACAAAGCAAAGGTAATTCAAACACAAATATAAGCCGTGAGCAGAATTTCTACATTAACACCAACAGTCCTGCAGTTG